>NZ_CP025119.1:3352500-3567309 GCF_002831685.1 Polaribacter sp. ALD11
AGATGAATATGGCCAAATAGTAGAGCCTTATTCTATATCTGCAGGTTTAGATTACCCAGGAGTTGGACCTTTGCATGCTTTTTTATATGAAACTAAGCGTGCCAAGTTTATGAATGCAACAGACAAAGAGGCTTTAGCCGCAGCTTATGAATTAACTAAGATAGAAGGAATTATTCCAGCTTTAGAAACAGCACATGCGTTGGCTGTTTTATCAAAAATAAAGTTTAAGAAAGACCAAGTTGTAGTGGTTAATTTATCTGGTAGAGGAGACAAAGATTTAGAAACGTATATCAAACATTTAGAAGAATAATGAACAGTAATATTGTACATATTGAAAAAGAATTATCTGGTTTAAGAAATGAATTGAAAAACCATTCATTATATAAAAAGTTACACACGCTAGAAGATATTCAACTTTTTATGGAGCTTCATGTTTTTGCCGTTTGGGATTTTATGTCGCTTTTAAAAGCTTTACAGATTAATTTAACTTGCGTTTCAATTCCTTGGGTTCCAGTAAAAAACACAGAATTGGCTCGTTTTATTAATGAAATTACAATTGCGGAAGAGAGTGATTACGACGCTAATGGTGTGATTAAAAGTCATTTTGAAATGTATTTGACTGCAATGTCTGAAGTAAGTGCTGACACCAATGCAATTAATGATTTCATTACAAAGATAAAGTCTAATGTTTCGATTGAAAAGGCATTAGAAACGGTAGAAGTTCCTACTGAGGTAAAAGAGTTTGTAAACTTTACATTTGATACTATAAAGACAAATGAAAACCACCTAATTGCGTCTGCATTTACTTTTGGTAGAGAAGATGTAATTCCAGATATGTTTATAAATATTATTGAGAAAGCATCTTTAGAAAATAGTGAATCGTACGATAGTTTAACATATTATTTAAAGAGACATATTGAATTGGATGGAGACGAGCACGGACCTTTATCATTAAAAATGATTGAAGAATTATGTGGTAATGATGCACAAAAGTGGAAGGAAGTTTTAGATACTGCAAAAAAAGCATTACAACTAAGAATTAACTTGTGGAGTTCTATTGAGCAACAATTAATGAATAGAAATTAAAATTATTGACATGAATTCAATTCAAGAAGTATTTCAGAAAAAAGATAAAAACTTGTTGTCTATTTATTTTACTTGTGGTTATCCAAAATTAGAGGATACTACAAAAGTTATAGCAGCATTAGAAAAAAGTGGTGTAGACTTTATTGAGGTTGGTTTACCATATTCAGATCCTTTAGCAGATGGCCCAACAATACAAGATAGTAGCCAAAAAGCATTAGAAAACGGAATTAATTTAGATGTTATTTTTGAGCAATTATTAACCATTAAAGAAACTAATAAAACACCTTTAGTTTTAATGGGATATCTAAATCAGATGCTTAAATACGGTGAAGATAAGTTTTGTCAAAAAGTAGTTGATTGTGGTATAGACACACTTATTCTTCCAGATTTACCAATGGTTGAATTTGAAAACCATTACAAGGATTTATTTGATAAATACGGAATTACAAATGTATTTTTAATAACACCTCATACTTCAGAAGAAAGAATTAGAAAGATAGACTCCTATTCTAAAGCATTTATTTATGTTGTTGCTTCTGCTTCTATAACTGGTGCTAAAGGAGATATTTCTAATAATCAAATTTCTTATTTCGAGAGAATTAAAGGAATGAATTTACAAAGTAAATTAATAATTGGTTTTGGTATTTCTGATAAGCAAACATTTAATACTGCTTGTAAGTATGCAAACGGAACAATTATAGGTTCTGCTTTTATAAAGGATTTAGGTCTAAATGGAATTGATAAAATAGATGCTTTTATCAAACCAATAATTTCATAATAAAAAAAGCGAAACTTATTAAGTTTCGCTTTTTTTATACGTTTTAAAATTATTTAGTTAACACTAATTAGTTTAATATCAAAAACTAAAACGGCACCTCCAGGAATAGAACTACGTCCGTTTGCGCCATAGCCTAAATTAGACGGAACTAATAAAATACCTTTTCCGCCTTCTTTAAAATAAGTGATTCCTTCTGTCCAACCTTTAATAACTTGATTCAGTCCAAAAGAGATTCCATTAGCATCGCTTTTATCAAAAACGTTTCCGTCTAAAAAATATCCTTTGTAGGCTACCGTTACATTAGAGCTACTAGTAGGTCTTTTTCCTTCACCTTCATTCTCAATTACATAATATAAACCAGAGTCACTTCTGTTCGCATTAAGGTTATTTTCTTCTATGTATTTAATAATATCAGCTTCAGTTTGAGGAGTGAAATTTGAATTGTCACTAGAGCAAGAGGTAAAAAATATTAATAAGAAAAATGATAATAAGTATGATTTCATTTATAGGGTTTTAAATTATTGGGCAAATATACTCGTATTAGTTTAATAAACCTTTTCACCATTTAAATAAGTAGAGACAGCTTTTATTAGGTGAATTTTATTTCCTTCAACACTCATAATATCCTGATTTAAAATCACAAAATCTGCAAACTTCCCAACTTCAATAGAACCTTTTTCATTTTCTTCAAAGTTTGAATATGCCGCCCAAATAGTCATTCCTTTTAAGGTTTCTTCTCTTGTTAATGCATTTTCCATTTGAAATCCACCTTCAGGAAAATTATCAACATCTTTTCTAATAGTTGCTGCATAAAATGTTAAAAAAGGATTTACTTGCTCTACAGGAAAATCTGTTCCTAAAGCAATTTTACCGTACTTATTTAATAAATCTTTAAAAGCATAAGCACCCTTCATTCTTTTTTTTCCAATTCTTTCTGCTGCCCAATACATATCTGAAGTTGCGTGTGTTGGTTGAACAGAAGGTAGAATATTATCAAAAAGATCAAAATCTTCTTCGAAAATTATTTGTGCATGTTCAATTCTCCAACGTCTATTTTTAGCATTTGCTAAAACATCTTTATATGTTTTTAGCATCCAAGTATTCGCAGAATCTCCAATTGCATGCGTATTCATTTGGTATTCTGAAGCGGCAATTTGTTTTGCTATTTCTTGATACCTCTCCGGAGCATAAATTAAAGCACCAAAATGATTTTCTCTATCTGAATATGAGGTACGCATTGCAGCTCCTCTAGACCCCAAAGCACCGTCTCCATAAACTTTAAAAGAACGTACATTTAATCTATCGGTTTTAATAATTCCTTTGTTTATATAATAATCTAGGTTTTTTTGTGTTGCTGAAACCATTGCATATACTCTCATTTTTAAAGCTTTTACTTGCTGCAAGCTATCAATTAACTCGATGGTAGATTGCTCTAAACCAGCATCATCAACAGTTGTTAATCCGTAAGAAAAAGCTGTTTTTTGAGCGTCTAATAAACCTTGAATAGCTTCTTGCTTCGTTGCATTAGGAATCTTAATAAAATCCATAGCAGCATCAATTAAAACACCTGTCATTTCTCCATCCTTCAAAATGATTTCTCCACCAGAAACCTTTGTTTCTTTGGTTATTTCTGCTAAATCAATTGCTGCCTGATTTACTAAATACGCATGCCCATCAACTCTTCTTACAGCCACAGGAATTGTAGGAAATAAAGCATCTAACTTTTCTTTAGTAGGAAATTCTTTTACTTCCCAATCATTTTGATCCCAACCACGACCTGTAATAAAAGTTGCATTCTTTTCTTTTTGAAAAGCGACAAGTCTCTCTAAAACTTCATCATAACTATTAGTACCATTTAAATCTACCTTTTGTTGTTGCATTCCCATTCCATAAAAATGACAATGAGCATCAATTAAGCCAGGAAGAATCGCTTGTTTTTTTGCGTCTACAATTACATCAGACTCGTATTTACCTTCAATTTCTGCATTTTTACCAACAGCTACAAAAATACCATCTTTTACTGCAAAAGCTTCTACTTTTTCAAAACCACTGTTAACGGTATATGTATTTGAATTGATAATTATTAAGTCTACTTTTTCTTTATTGCAAGAAAAAAGTGAAAGGAGTGTAACTAAGGTTAAAAGTATTTTCTTCATTTTTTTTTGATTCTTTAATTTATGAATTTTTGTACATAATATAAGCGCAATACATTAGTAGGAATTGTAAAGGAATTCTAAGAAAAGCAATTTTTTTAGAACCAATTGCGGGTCTAATTTTAGTTGCATCCCAGATATGAATAGGGAGAAAAATAACCATTAGTATAAAAATTCCTGTAGCTGCATCTTTTACGGTTCCAGAGAAAAATAAACCCAAACCTAAAAAGAATTCGATGAATCCAAAAATATAATTGATTGCAAGTTTTGGAAGAAATTCTGGGATAAAATGCTTGAAAATATTTGGTCTTATAACGTGCATAATTCCTGCAAAACAGAAAAGGACTCCGAATATAATTCTTAAAACAAGTGAGGTAGTTTCCATGAAGTTACGATTTAATAAAATTAAAACAAAAGTCTTAGAATGTGTTGTATTTATTTTTACTTCGGAAGGGAGGCTTTTACTGTTTTTTATCTGTTTTAGTATTATAAGAAAAGAGAAGGATTAATGTATTCATGAATAAGGTATTTAGTTTGCTATAAAACTACAAAAAGGAAACGAGAAAGAATATTATTTATATTTCATTTAATTTTTTCTGAGCGTCTGTATATAAAAGGCTATGTTTTCTGAAATTTTCTTTCGACATCGATTTTAACTCATCAATAATTTCTAGCAAGATTTCTTTTGCTTTTTCTTCCTTATTATTCCGAATATAGAAATTAGAGAACTCTATTCTTTGTTCATAGTTAGAATATCTTTTATCAATTTTTATTAATTGATTTTCAGCTTTTTCTACAAATCCCTTTTGTTCTAAAGCCAATCCATAAAAATAGAAAGTATCTTTAAAATCTCTTTCTAAATTTATTTTTTCTGAATAGGAAATAACTTTGTCGAAGTTTTTAATTTCAAAATAACAGGTAATCAGTTTGTTTAATGTGTAGGGTTCATCTTTAAAATTACCTTGTAATGCTTTTTCATAATTTAGAATTGCATTTTCAAAGTCTTTGTTTTGTAAATACGCATCTGCAAGATTAATTTTATTCTGAAAAGTGTTAGAAAACGCCAATTCCTTTTGTAAATCTTTAATCTTCTTAGTCGGGTTTACAATATTTGTAATTTCGTTGCTAATAGTACTTACATCTCTTTTATTGATAACCTGTGTAATTAAGTAAACAAGACAACCAAGTAGGGGAATGAAAAGGATGATGAAAAACCAATAATAATTATTTTTGTTTTTATATGCGTGATAAATGCAATAGGCTTGTAGGCCAATAATGAAGTAATAATAAAGCATTTGTAAATATAATTAAAAGGATATTTTAAAAGCTATTTTTATTGAGAATTAAAAATGTTTGATAGGTTATAAAAAAATTAAAAATCAAACTTATACGTAATTCCTCCTAAAACTTGAAAACCTTGCGTATCAAAATTTGCAAAACGTTGGTAATCTGTATTCAATATGTTATTTAATCTTAGAAAAGCAGAAAATTTATCATTAAAATGATAACCACCGTTTAGGTTTACATCGATAAATGAATTTAAAGTTTGAATAGCTTTTAAACTTGAAGGGAATTCTGCATTGTACAAAGCATCTTTACGTTCATCTACATAAAAAATATTTGCAGTCGCATACCATTTATCTGCCTTGTATTTTGCTATAACGGCACCCTGTAAACTTGGCAAATTCCAGCTTTCTAAAGCATTTGTAGTTGTATAATTATCATATTGAATCTGTGTAGAAAAGGTAAGATATCTATCGAAAATATATTCGACTTCTGTAAAAAATGAAGTTGAGTTTACATCATCATAATAAATTCGATAAGAATTTCCGTATTCGTACCCTTTTAAAGGTTTGCCATTAGGAATAGTTGTAGTTCCATCAGTTTTAGAATTATTTCTTAAAAATAATGGCTTGTCTTCTTCCTTTTTTACACTAACTTTTACATTGTAACTAATGTCTCTTGTAATATTTCCTTTGAAACCAATAAAAAAGTTTGACGATTCTGCTGTTTGTGTAATAAATAAAGTTGGTGAAACATACGGGTTTTCTTCTGTGAATTTTTTATAAGTGTTCGTTTCTAAGTTACCTGTAAAACCACCATACCCATTTATGTATTTCTTGAAAATAGTCGTTTGTAAAAATAAATCTGGAAACATGAAGAAATTAGTAATATCATTCTCTGGATCTAGGGAAATAAAGGTTCTTAAACTTGCTTTCATTGAAAAGCCTGCATATTCAAGTTTGTATTCTGGAATTAATTTTGCGGTAATTTGATTGTAATCGATTGCGCCAGTGTTATTGTAACTGTTTTTAAAAGAACCTTTTAAGAGTTCTATTCCTGTTTTTATTGAAATTTCATTTAAATTATTACTTAAAAAATCTAAAGGGAAAATTAAATTGGCATCGAGATTAGCAACTATTTCAGAACTTTCAAATTTATCTGTAAAATAAGAAGCAGAAACCCTACCGTACTCTATATAAGAGTCATGAAATTTAAAATCTCCCGTTAATTTAAAAAAGTTATAATTTTGTTCTTCATCAATAGCATTTACAACTGCATCTGTAAAAACTCGGTCTTGAGGTAAACCATACCAATTGTAGTTCTTTCTTTCTGACTCTAAACTCACTTTCCAATCAAAATAACGCTCTTCTTGTTTAAAAAAAGTAGCAGCATTAAAATTTAAAAAATTACTGTTTAGAACAGAACTACTAACATTTTCTTCGGATGCACTATATTTTGCATGCAAACCAAATTCATTATCGAACCGAGTATTTTTATAGATGAATAACTCTGCATATGGACTTGCATAATTGCCAAATCCAGCGGCCAAGTAGTTATTATAAACTCTTTCTTTTACACCAACATTAATCCCTTTTACAATACCTGTTTTAGGAATAAATGTGGAAGCAACAGGTGCGGAGGAAATAGTATATTCTAATTTTTTCTTGTCGCTCTTTTTAAGCAATTGAATTGTAGGATTACTTTTTATTTTTTTAGCATCTGCAATTTTGGGGTTGTATTTTGTAACCACATTTACAATCTCTGTTTTTACAATAGTATCTTTCTTCTTTTCTTGCGCATTAGCAGAAAAGATACCGATTAAAATAGTGTATATAAGAAAGCCTTTTTTCATTAGTGCTGTTTTTCTGGAGTTACTGAATTGTTTGTTTTAGCTTCTGTTTCTTTGATATTATCTAGCTCTAATTGTGCATCTTTTATAATATCTTTAAACTCTTTAAAGTTTTTTATAACATTTTCTAAGACAAAAGTAGCTTGGTATACATCTTCTAAGCCATAATAGTTTTTACCCATTATTACATAACTTTTAACAGCCCAATATTTATAAGAAGCATATTTTGCAATTAATTTCTGAACAATTTCATTAGAAGCTTCGTATTCTTTTTGTTGATTTTTAAAATATGCATTGTAATACAAAGCTTCTGCTTTTAATATACCATTTGCTGTTTTTTCTATTTCAGTATAATATTCTTCAGCAGTAATAAAATCTTCATTTTTAATAGAAGACCTTGCAATAATTGTTTTTGCATCATTTTCTATTGTAGTATCTGTCTTATCTTTCTGTAATATTTTTTTAGCATACTCTATTGCAAGTTCATAAGCTGCTGTTTCATAATATCCTTTCATTAAATTACTTTGAGCAAAAAGAATGTTTTCTGAAATATATGCCACTTGTTCTAGTCTGTCTAGAAGTGGGAGTGCTTCCTCAAACTTGCCTTGTTCTAAGTAAATTTGAGATAACTTGTTAAGAGACTCTTCTGTATATTCAGTTTGTGCTTCATTGATGATGAACTCGTAATAAATTACTGATTTCTGAAACTCTTTTACTCTAAATAATACATCTGCCAAATAATAGTTTGCTTTTATTTTATGTATTCCTTGGGGAAACTCTCTAATATATTTTTGAAGACTTGCAATTATTTCTTCACCCACTTTAGACTCTAAATATTTTTTTTCTGCAACAGCAAAAGTAGTGTTGTCTAATTCTGAATTGGTAATATTTACAAATTTTAAAGTACCAATCCAATCTACATAGTCTTCTAAGTTTCCTTCTTCTATATAAACATTTCTAGCGTTTGCAACCGCTTCTAATGCATCAGGAGAATTAGGGAACTTAGCAGCCACATCTTTGTACTTCATTAAAGATTGCATGTTATCATTATCATTAAAATACAACAAACCTTGTCTTAACAAAGAGCGTGATATAAATACACTTTTAGGATGTTTCTCAATCAGCCTGTCATAGGCAATATGTGCATTTTTATGATCTTTTAATTTGGAATACGTATTCCCAAGTTGGTATAAAGCGTCATCTTTTAAGTTAGAAACTTGGTAGTTATTAATTACTTTTTTTAGTGTAATTATTTTCTCTTCATTTTCATTTGTAAAACCATAACTCATCGCTATTTGATATGTTGCGTAATCTGCTCCTAAACCATAATTATCGGTCACTTTTTTATAGGCTATAATTGCTTTTTTGTAATTAGTTGTAGCGAAATAACTATCTCCTAAACGAATTAAAGCATCATATTTTAAAGCATCTGAAATGGAATCATTTTGAAGGAAGCTTGAAAATGACTCTCCAGCCTTTTCATATTCCTTTAGTTTAAAGTGACTGTAACCAATATTATAATCAACTAGCGCAAAACTGGCTGTTTTATTTGATTTTAAAAACTTATTTAAAATAATAAACTTTGTCAGCGCATCTTTATAGTCTTCTAATCTATAAATTGTTTCAGCTTCCCAATAGTGCGATTTTTGTTTAACTTCTATAAGCTTAGATTTTTTTCCTTGAGTAAAATAAGGTAGCGCTTCTTTATATTTATTTTCGTTAAATAATTGAATACCTCTATAGAAAGAAACCTCTAAGCCTAATGCTATGTTTTCTTCGTTTTTTTTCTCTGATAAGAACTTTAAGGCGCCCTCGTAGTCTTGCTGATTTAAGAATGAAGAAACGACCAATTTATTTATTTCTTTGTAGGCTTTAGATTTTGGATAAGTTTTTAAATAATTCTGCAAAACTTCAGAAACTGGTTGAAAAGGATTTCCTTCTTCATAGCTTAATTTAGCATAATTTAAAGCAGCATCTTCTTTAATATTTCTATCAAAACTCATTTCTGCAGCAGATTTAAAAGCATTTAAAGCCGCCGCCTTCTTGTCTAACTTCATATAACATTCCCCTAAATGATAATATGCATTTTGAGAAACGGTATTCTTTTCATCAATAATTTTATTAAAGTTATTTACAGCATTTTCAAAATCATTTTGCTTATAATATGCATAACCTAACTGATAAAAATCTGTGTTGTTCCATTTTCCTTTTATGCCTTTATAGCCTTTTAAGTAAGGTATCGCTTCTTTATATTGATTAAGGTTGAAGTAACTCTCTCCAATAATTTTAGAAACATCAGATTTTAATTTTCTATCCATTGTTGGAAATAACTCTAAACCAACTTTTATAGACCGTTTAAATTTACCTGCTTTAAAACTAATGTCTAATAAATAATAAGAAATTTCTGCTCTGTAAGACTCGTTATCTGCAATTTCTTTTAAAGTAGATTCTGCAATATCGTAATCTTCTAATTTGTACGAAATAAAACCAAAATAATATCTAGAATCATTTCCATATTTAGGATCATTAATTAATGGCAGAAAGCGTGCTTTTGCCAAAGTTAAATTCTTGGTTACTAAAAAGCAATAACCCATTTTAAAGTTCAGTTCTTTTTTGTTTTCTATAGAAAGATCATCAACAGTTACTTTTTGAAACCATTTTAAAGCATAAGACGCTTTTTTATTTGCAAAATAATAGTTTGCTACCGTAAAAAAAGCAGTATTTTTTTTACTACTATTAGGGTTTTCTTCAACAAAAGAAAGTACTTTTTTGTCTGCATCTGGCTGATTTAGTTTTACAGCACACATTGCTTCATAATAAGAAGCATCTGCTTTTAGATTAGAACCAATAGAAGCATCTTTACTAACTTTTTCAAAAGTTTTTTGAGCAGCAGCATAGGCTTTTGTATTGTACAAATTCAATCCATTATTGTATGCAGTTAAATCTGTTGCATCTGCAATTGTTTGTTGCGAAAAAGAGTTTATGGCAACAAAATAAATAGATAAAGAAAGAATCAGTTTTTTAAAAAAAAGAAATTTCATAGAATTATTTTTATTCTCTTAGGGATAACGAACAATTGTTTAATTTGTTTGATAGGGAAACAAAATAATATCACAATTTTAATCAAAAATAAGAATTGTTAGCAATTCATAGTAAAAAAATCATCAGAAACTTTTAAGTTTGTAGAAACTACTTAATATTATGAGCAATCTTGTTTTACAATTAGAAAATGCAGACATTTATCAAAGAGATAATTTAGTTCTTTCTAAAGTGAATTTAACCATTAATAAAGGAGATTTCTATTATTTAATAGGAAAGACAGGAAGCGGTAAAAGTAGTTTAATGAAGACTTTGTATGGAGATTTAAGTCTGCAAAAAGGAACAGGAAGCATTGTAGATTTCGATTTAAAACAGTTAAAAGAAAAGGAAATTCCGTTTTTAAGAAGAAAAATTGGAATTGTTTTTCAAGATTTTAAGTTGTTAAACGACAGAAACGTTTTCGATAACTTAAAATTTGTACTAAAAGCAACTGGTTGGAAAGATAAAGAATTGATGAAAAATAAAATTCATGAAGTTTTAGGTAAGGTTGGTTTAAAATCTCAATACTATAAAAAAACGTTTGAACTTTCTGGAGGAGAACAACAAAGAGTAGCTATTGCAAGAGCACTTTTAAATGATCCAGAATTAATTTTGGCAGATGAACCAACAGGAAATTTAGACCCAAAAACATCTATGGAAGTGATGGAGCTTTTAAATGAAATTCATAAAAGTGGAAAAACCATTTTAATGGCCACGCATGATTATCAATTAATTGTAAAGTTCAAGCAAAAAACATTAAAATGTGAAGGTGGTGAGTTGTTTGAAGTTGCGCAGCAAGCTACTGTTTAATGATTTCTGTATTAATACCTACATATAAATACAATTGCTTTCCTTTCGTGCAAGAATTGCACAATCAATTAACTGAAGCTGCTATCAGATTTCAAATTATTTGTTTAGATGATGGTTCAAAACCTGACTTTAATATTGAGAATAATGGCATTAATAAATTATCGAATTCTCATTTTAGATCATTAGATAAAAATATTGGTAGAAGTGCTATTAGAAATCTTCTAATAAAAGAATCTTTTTTTGATTGGTTGCTTTTTTTAGATGCTGATGGTTTCCCTAAAAACGATAATTTTATACAATTATATGTAGATTATATACATTCAAAAACAGATTTTGTAGGTTTTATTGGAGGTAGGATTCATAAAAAAGAAGAATCAAAAAATTTAAGAGTCAAATTTGGCACAGATAGAGAAGAATTGTCTGTTGTGTTGAGAAATAAAAATCCTTATCGTTTTTTATTTACATCAAATATCTTACTTAAAAAAAGTGTTTTTAATAAAATAAAATTCAATGAAGATTTAAAAGGTTATGGCTATGAAGATGTGCTTTTAGGAAATTCAATTCGAGATAAAGATTACAAAATTTTACATATTAACAACCCTGTTTATCATTTACAAATAGAGAATAACACTGTTTTTATAAACAAAACAAAACAAGGGTTAACGAATTTATTTTTTTTAGAAAATGAGAAATTAATTACTGAAAACGATATTAAACTTTTAAAATATTTTCATAAAATAGAAGATTTAAAATTAGATGGTTTTTTTAAAAATAAAGTTAATTTTTTTATTAAAATGGCAGTAAAGACTTCTAATTTAGTTTTTTACGATTTATTTAAATTAAGTTATTTATGTTATTTAAAAGAGGTGAAAAAGTATGGGGAAGACTAGAAAAGAAATCTCTTTATTAATTTTACAGGAACTGTATAAAGAAAAAGAGAATCTAAAGAAACAATTTTTAGAGACTAAAAATAGTATTGGTTATTTTTATATTGATGATATTTTACCTAAAAAATTAGCTTTAGAAATTCATGCTAATTTTCCTGCAACAGAAGAAACCGTAAAAAGGAAAAGTTTAAAAGAATTCAAATTTACAGCTTTTCAAATGGATAGGTATGATGCACTTTTAGAAGAAGTAATTTATGCGTTTCAAGATGAAAAAATCATTCAATTCATTGCTGAAATTTGTGATTTAGAAAAAATATATGGTGATGAGTTTTTATACGCTGGAGGATTATCACTAATGAAAAAAGATAATTTTCTAAACCCACATTTAGACAATTCTCATGACAAAGATAGGAACAGGTGGCGTGTTTTAAACTTACTATATTACGTAACACCCGATTGGGCGTTTGAAAATGGTGGCAATTTAGAAATTTGGCCAAATGGTTTGGATAACAAACCAATAACAATACAAAGTAAGTTTAATAGATTGGTTGTAATGACAACTCACCAAAAATCTTGGCATTCTGTTAGTAAAGTGGAAAAAAATGCTACAAGGTGTTGTGTTTCTAATTATTATTTTTCTAATGAACCTTTATTAGTGTCAGATAAATTTCATGTAACAACCTTTAGAGGTAGATCTTCAGAAAAAGTAAAAGACATAATTCTTCAAGTTGATAATAAATTACGCTCTGGCTTAAGAAAAGTTTTTAAAAAGGGGATTAGAAAAAACCCACACCAGTACAAAAAGTAATTATTTTAAATGATTGAAGATGGCAAGTAATTTTTGTTCTTGTTTTTCCCAAATTAATTCTGCTTTGGCTAATTTTAATTCTTTAGAGAAATCTTTTTTTAAGATTTGTTCAATTTGATTTGCAAGTTTCTTTGCATCTCTGTTTTTAACAATTTCACCTACATTATAATTTTTAATAATTGTACTCATCTCTGGTAAGTTAGAAACCAAAATAGGCACTTCTGCCTGTATATAGTCGAATATTTTGTTTGGCAAAGCAAATCTATAATTCAGTCCTAAATCTTCTTCTAGGCTAATGCCTAAATGCGCAAGTGGTGTTAATTTATGTAACTCACTCGGAGTGATTTTTCCTAAAAAAACAACTTTGTTGTTGAGGTTTTCTGAGGAAACTTTATCTTTTAGAAGTTTATAGATGTCTCCTTCGCCAATAATTACCAAAAGATGATTTTCTAGAAAATTCATTGTTTCTATTATCTTTTCTAAGCCTCTTCCTACATTAATGGCTCCTTGATATAAAATAATTTTTTTACCATTTATTTTAAAAGGAAATTCACCAAGCTCAACTTTTTTTTCAGTTGGAAGATTCATGATCGTTTCAAAAGAACAATTGTATTTTTTTTTATAAAAACCAGCAATACTATTGCAAACAGTATAGTTATTTCGAAGTCTTGGAAGCATCCATTTTTCTAAAGCAAGCCAAGTTTTTTTAACTTTAGGTCTGTTTACAAGTTCAGGTATTTCCGGAAAAAGCTCATGACTATCAAAAACAATTTTTTTATTTTGAATCTTACCAACTAAATAATTTGGTAATAAAGTATCTAAGTCATTAGATAATAGAATATCTTTTTTTGTGAATAATAAATAGAAAAAAAGGCGAAAGTTATATTCTGCAAAAAAAAGAAAACCAGCATTAAAAAGTAAACGGAATCTTTTAGTTTGGTAATTTCGTTTTAAATTTTTACTGTTTTTAAGTTTTCTACCTAGTAATAAAACTTCAAAATTATTACTAATTAAAGTATTGCAAACCTTAGCTACTCTTTGGTCTGTAGATAAATCATTTGTAACTGTGACTATAATTTTTTTCAAATTAATCAGTTTTTGTGCAATATAAAAACAATAAATTGAAACGAATACAATTTTGGCTTATCAAAAGATATGTATTAGTAACAATATGCTTTTAGGTCATATAGAATCTATGTTTTAGAATGTTATTTTGTAAAGTAGGAGTCATTTTATTATGAATTATAGAAAAATATAATTATATTTGAGAGAGATGCTAGGGGGTATTAAGAGAAGTTTTTTAATAAATTAAACTAACGAAATAAGACTTATGAGTAAATGCCCTTCTTGTGAATCTGGTTGTAAGAAAAGAATTACAAAAGGTTCTATACTTAAAACCAAAATTTATAAATGCCATCAATGTAAAGCTAAATATATAAAAATTCCTTTTTTACTCTCATCAATAATTATAAAAAAAGGGAATAGTAATAATTAAAATAAAACCTCAACTAATTTATTTACAATTAGTTGAGGTTTTTTAAAGTGGAGACGCCGAGAATCGAACTCGGGTCCAAACAAGCAGCCAAAAAGCTTTCTACATATTTAGTTCTTTCTTAATTTTCGATCAAAGGCTGATTAAGAACAATCCACCTTTAACTTATCTTCTTTAGTTTCAGAAACCCGTCAAAGCACCAGGTTTCCTATATTTACTTTTACGATATCCAAAAGTGAAACGCCGTAAATCAGGGCTGTTCGTGGACATAAAGCTTGCACACCTAGTGTGCCGAGGCCAATCCTACTATAATTCGGATTATGCAGCTAAAGCGTAGTTATCTTCGCCGTTTAAAAAGTTGAAATTAGGTTTAACGAGTGTTATTTCATAACTCGATATGCTTACAAATTCACTGACCTTGCTGTCAAAACCAGTCGTCCCCAAAATGTCAAAGAAATATTTCTTTAAAAAAAAATACCGTTTGCAAAAGTATAAAAAATACAGTTGGTTATCATTATAAAATCTAATATCTTCGAACAAATATTATTCCATTGATGTTGAACTCGTTTCAGTGTCATATAAAAATAGAAGAACATGAAGTTTGGCATTATAAAAGAGCGTAAAAATCCACCAGATAGAAGAGTCGTTTTTTCACCAGAAAAACTACAAGAATTTAAAAATCAATTTAGAAAGGCAGAGGTTCTTGTAGAAAGTTCAGAGATTCGTGTTTTTTCTGATGATCAATATAAAGATGCAGGATTAGAAATTACAAAAGACATGTCTGATTGCGACGTATTATTTGGTGTGAAAGAAGTACCAATTGAAGCATTAATCAAAAATAAAAAGTATTTTTTCTTTAGTCATACAATTAAAAAACAGCCATATAATAGAAAGTTATTAAATGCAGTTCTAGACAAGAATATAGAATTGTATGACCATGAAACTATTATCCAAGAAAACGGAGCTCGCTTAATTGGCTTCGGTCGTTATGCCGGTATTGTTGGTGCCTATAATGGTTTCAGGTCAATTGGTTTAAAAAACGAATCGTTTAATTTACCAAAGGCAGAAACTTTAGATAGTCAGCAAGAATTAATAGAAGAATTGAATAAAATTGATTTACCTAATTTTAAAATCCTTTTAACTGGAAATGGTAAAGTAGCTTATGGTGCTAAAGAGATGCTAGATGCTATGAGTATTAAAAAAGTTTCTGTAGAAGATTATTTATCTAAAAACTTTAATGAACCGGTATATTGTTTAATTGATGTTTTAGATTATAACAAACGTAATGACGGAAAAATCGTTGATAATATTGATTTTTATAATAATCCTGAAATGTACACCTCAGATTTTATGCGTTTTGCAAAGGTTACTACTTTCTTTATTGCTGGTCATTTCTACGGAAATGGAGCACCCTATTTATTTACCAGAGATAATGCGAAATCGCTAGATTTTAACATCAAGTTTGTAGCAGATATTTCTTGTGATGTAGATGGTCCTGTTGCTTCAACACTAAGGGCATCTACAATTGCAGACCCAATATATGGGTATAATCCACAGACCGAATCTGAAGTGAGTTATAAGGATAAAGATGTTATTGTTGTTATGGCTGTAGATAATTTACCTTGTGAATTACCAAAAGATGCAAGTGAAGGTTTTGGCGAAATGTTTTTAGAAAATGTAATTCCTGCCTTTTTTAACAACGATAAAGATGGAGTTCTAGAACGTGCTAAAATGACAGAAAACGGGAAGCTTACCAAACGTTTTTCATATTTACAAGATTATATTGAAGGAAAAGAATAATGATTGAAGACAGACAGTTTCTTATTGATTTAGCAAAAATGAAAATGCCTTTCGGGAAATATAAAGGTAAATATTTAATTGATTTACCAGAGCATTATATTGTCTGGTATAAAACCAAGGGTTTCCCTAACGGAAAACTGGGGAAACAAATGGAATTGGTTTACGAGCTTCAGTTGAATGGTTTAGAAGATATTGTTAGAAAAATTAGGCGAGATTTTTGTTAAAAAATTATTCAACTTAAAAATAGAATATATTTGTTCTGAAAATACTATCTAACTTCTATAGTTTTTTTTAATAAATAATGAACATTAACGATCTAATAAACAATCCGATTTTCACTAAATCGGCATCTATATTTTTCCTTTTTTTAATTGTCTATGTAATTGTAAAAGTTTTACAAAAAGCAACTTTTAGAATAGCAAAAGACAATAGTTCTAAATACAAGTTTAAAAAAATGATTAATTTTTTAGGCTATGTTCTATTTATTATAGGAATTTTATACCTTTTTAACACTAAATTGTCTGGTTTAGGCACTGCTTTAGGTGTTGCTGGTGCAGGTATTGCATTTGCTTTACAAGAAGTAATTGTTAGTGTTGCTGGTTACATTACCGTTTTTACAAGTAACTTTTATAAAGTTGGCGATCGCGTAAAGTTAGGAGGCATTAAAGGAGATATTATAGATATTGGTTTGTTAAGAACTACTTTAATGGAAATTGGCGATTGGGTAGATGGAGATTTGTATAACGGAAAAATGGTTAGAGTGGCGAACAGTTTTGTTTTTAAAGAACCCGTTTATAATTATTCGGGAGACTTCCCTTTCCTTTGGGATGAAATAACGATACCCATAAAAACAGCAGGAGATTATACATATGCAAAAGAAACTTTTGAAAAAATATTAGAAGATGAAGTTGGTGCTTTTGCAGAAACATCTCAAGTTGCTTGGAACAAGATGATAGGAACGTATAGCATTGAAAATGCACGAGTAAAACCAATGGTTTCTATGGTTTTTGATGAAAATTGGATGACTTTTACCTTAAGATATGTTGTAGATTATAAATCTAGAAGAGGCACAAAAGCTATTTTATTTGATAAGGTTTTATCGGCAATAAAAGCATCTAACGGAAAAATAGAAGTAGGTTCTGCTGCTTTTGAAATTACTACTTTTCCTAAAAAATAATTTTTATTATAAACAATTAATTAACTAATTGATGTCATGATTTTGTAGTACGTATATTTTAGATTAGCAATTTCAGAAAAAAACAACCGAAGATATTCCTATAGTTTTACATATTTATGGAATAATTGTTTATGATGTAACTATTAGAGAAGTGTTACAAACTTTATTTAAAGGAGCAAGAAATATGGATATGGTTTTATAAATATTAGAACCTTTTGTCTTGCTTAAAATATTAGATAATTTTTATATTAATTACGAAATTAACTGTCATACTAAGAATCTAGAAAAAGGTGCGGTAATTTACTCGTTATTACATGAAGGTATTAAAAACGAATTGCACAATGCTGTTATCGAAATACTATCTTCACACTATAACGTCTTTAGAGATGATAACGTTTTAAAAGTTCCTCCAGAAAAATGTGCATAAAAGATATGTTAAGAGTGTTTTAAGAGTGTTTTTAATAAATAATTGAAACTCTCATAAAGTTTTTACTGATAAAAATTATCTTTCTACAATACCATAAGTAGCGTGAGCAATTCCTAGAATAGTGAGAGAAGAGTACCAATAACCAGGAATTACAAGACAGTAAATGCCTAAAAGTAAAGAGATACCGCTTAAAAAAAGAAGGTTTTTACGTGTTTTATTTTTAAAAATAAAAAGAAATATTGAATATTGAATTAAAAAAACAGGAGTAATCAAATCAATTAAACCTTTATTCATCAAGAAAATTAAAACAGAAAAAACAATAAGTATTCCTATTAAGTATTTTCGAAAAGCAGCTTTAGTTTTACCATTCCATAATTGTTGTTGAAATCTTTTTACATTTCTTCTTCCGCTAAAAAATAAAGAGAACGAAGAAAATAAAACAAAAATAGCAGCAAGCGAAATAAAGATGATTTCAATTATTTGTGCTGATAATAAACCCAAGGCATGGTCTTCAATTAAGAAACTATCTAATATATATTTATAAGCATAGGCTAAAAGAAAAAAATAGACTCCAATAAGTATACTTGTAAAACCTTTTAAAGTAAAATTGACTTCAAAATTATCGTGCAAATGTGTGTTTTTAACCATAAGTTTTTTTAACTTTCGTAAAGATACAAAAATGAAAAGTAGCGTTATTCAAAATTATGAAGCCAGCAGAAGAATATATCTTAAATCAACCAGAACCATTTAAATCTATTTTAATGCATTTACAAATCTTAATTGAGACAACTTTTCCTGAAGTAGATTTGCAGTTTAAGTGGAAAATACCTTTTTATTATTTAGATGAAAAGCCATTTTGTTATTTAAATCCGTCTAAAAATAAAGGATATGTAGATGTTGTTTTCTGGGTTTCTGCACATCTAACAAAATACAATGAATTTTTAATTTCAGAAAACAGAAAAGTAGTAAAATCGTTACGCTATTTTAATATTGACGATATTAGTGAAGAAATATTATTATCTGTTTTAGAGGAAGCACATCAGCTAAAAGATAAAGGTTTTTATAAAAGGAAATAACTACTTTATTTTAAACTCTAATGCGGTTTTTCTATTAAATAAACATACAATTCAGATTTTTTTTGCATTAAAGATGGTTATAATTGTACTTTTTCCTATAGTTTTTATAATAGGTTTTGTATCATATTAAAAAGGTAAACAACGGTAATTAGACAATTATTGTGCCTCTATTTTTTTTTGACATTAAAAAACCATTCAAACTTTTAAATCTGAATGGTTTAAATAGATGTGAAATATAATTTTATAAATTATTAATCGTTTTTCTAATGGCAACTAAATTTGTTAAAAGCGCTTCTAGATTGTCTAAATGTAACATATTAGCACCATCAGATTTTGCGTTTGCAGGATCAAAATGTGTTTCAATAAACAACCCATCTACATTATTTACAATTCCTGCTCTTGCAATTGTTTCAATCATTTCTGGTCTACCACCAGTAACTCCTGCAGTTTGATTTGGTTGTTGTAAAGAATGTGTAACATCTAAAATTGTAGGTGCAAATTCGCGCATTTCAGGAATTCCTCTAAAATCTACAATCATATCTTGGTAGCCAAACATGGTTCCTCTATCTGTAATCCACGCTTTATTAGAGCCAGCATCTTTTACTTTTTGTACTGCGTGTTTCATTGCAGACGGACTCATAAATTGTCCTTTTTTTAAGTTTACAACCTTTCCTGTTCTTGCAGCAGCCACTACTAAATCTGTCTGGCGTACTAAAAACGCAGGTATTTGTAAAACATCTACATATTCTGCAGCCTTTGCAGCATCAGAAACTTCATGAATATCTGTAACTGTTGGTACATTAAAAGTTTCAGAAACTTTGCGTAAAATTTTTAATGCTTTTTCATCTCCAATTCCTGTAAAACTATCAATTCTACTTCTGTTTGCTTTTTTAAAACTTCCTTTAAAAATATAAGGAATGGCTAATTTGTCTGTTATAGAAATTACTTTTTCAGCAATTCTAAGTGCCATTTCTTCACTTTCTATAGCACAAGGTCCTGCTAGTAAAAAAAAGTTGTTCGCGTCTAAGTGTTTTATATTCGGAATTTCAGATAAAATCATTTGTTAAAATTTTCAACAAAAATACGAAATTAAATTAGCTATATTTATACTTTTAAAACTCAAATAGAATGAAAAAAATAGTAGTAGCAATTTTAGCGTCAATAAGTATCATTTCTTGTGATAGTGCTAAAAAAACAACAACATCAAAAAGAGTTTCTTCTGAAACAACTTCTTCAGAAAACACAATGCTAATAGATTCTAACACAGTTAGAAAACATTTATACACATTAGCGGATGATGATATGGAAGGACGAAAATCTGGAACTGCAGGAATTGAAAAAGCAGCAGCCTACATAGAAAATGAATATAAAAAAATTGGATTATCTACGTTTGGAGATTTAACAGATTACAGACAAACATTCACTTTTAAGAATGGAAGAACCAAAGAAGACATTACTTCTAGTAATATTTTGGGTGTTTTAGAAGGGAAAAGTAAAAAAGACGAATATGTAATTATTTCTGCACATTATGATCATTTAGGAATAAAAAAGAGTGGGGAAGGAGATTTAATTTACAATGGTGCAAATGACGATGCTTCTGGTGTAGCTGGTGTTTTAGCATTGGCGGCATATTTTAAGAAAGTTGGTCATGAAAGAACCATTGTATTTGCAGCTTTTACTGCAGAAGAAATGGGGTTAATTGGGTCTACTCACTTCGGTAAAGGAATTGATGCTAGCAAATTTGTTGCGGGAATTAATTTAGAAATGATTGGTAAAACGCCAAGTTTTGGACCTAATACGGCTTGGTTAACAGGTTTTGAACGTTCAGACTTTGGAACCATTATTCAGAAGAATTTAGAAGGAACAGGATATCAATTATTTCCAGATCCGTATAAGAAATTCAATTTGTTTTTTAGATCAGACAATGCATCTTTAGCTAGATTAGGCGTGCCTTCTCATACGTTTTCTACTACGCCAATAGATGTTGATAAAGATTATCATCAAGTTTCAGATGAAGTAGAAACCTTAAATATGACTGTAATTACACAAACAATACAAGCAGTAGCAAAAGGGACGGAAAGTATTATTAACGGAAAAGATACGCCTACAAGAGTTGTAATTAAAGAGAAGAAATAGGTCTTATGAAAAACATTAAATTTCTTTTCGTATTCATTTTAATTGGATGTTCATCTTCTAAAGTTGTTACAGACTATGATATAAAAGAAGATTTTTCTAAGTTTAAAACCTTTGAATTCTATGAGGATAATGGCGAGAACTTAAATGAATTTGATGTAAAGAGAATTACCAATAGTATTCTGCAAAACCTTAAAAATACTGGATTTGAACAACATGTAACACCAGATTTTTTTATTTATTTTGATACGAAAACTGTTGAAAATTTAAATAGGAACACTATTGGTATTGGTGTTGGAAACGGTGGTATTGGAGTTTCTGGAGGGATACCAATCGGCAGTAAAAAAATCAATGAAAAATTGATTATTAAGTTTATTGAAGCAAAAACTAATGAGTTGTTTTGGGAAGGTTCTTTAAATACAGCTGTTAAAGAAAATAGAATACCAGAAAAAAGGAAATTACATTTAGAAAAAGTAGTACAGCAAATTTTAGTAGAATTTCCGCCAAAAAAATAAAAATAATAAAAAATCCTCTAAAAATTAATTTAGAGGATTTTTTTTATTGTAAAATATTCTATTTAGAATTGGTATCTAACACTAAATGCGATATCGCTACCATATTTATTATAATAAGTGTCACCAAAACCAATTTCTGGTCTTAAATCTAAAGAAAGTAAAATTGGTGCTTCAGAAAAATTGTACTCAATTCCAATATCACCAGCTGCAAATACAAATGTTTCAGAATCATTATTGTCTTTACCACTGTAGTTTCCTAAACCACCACCAACACCAGCATACCAATTGAAGCCTTCTTCAATATTCCAAACCCATTGGTAAATACCCGTAGCTTTAAAACCGTCATAGTTTTTGTTATCTCTTAAGCCTAAATCAATTTCTAACCTGTTATTATTGCTTAATGCTCTTTGGTACGAAATCTCTGCACCGAAACCATCATTATCTCCCAAACGCAATCCGATAGCATTTTCAGATATACTCTGAGCATTTGCAGAAAACGCACCAGCTACTATAAGTCCAATAATTAAAAGTGTTTTTTTCATAATTTATATTAATTTGTTTAAAGAGCAAAATTAGACTTAATCTTCGATATAAATGACCTCAAATAAGTTAAAAGTTGATTCAAATGAAATATTTATTTGTTAAAATTTTAGTTTCTTATTTTTAAACGAATGCCTTTAGAGTGACTGCTAAATTCTGGAGCGTACATGCTCTGTATTGTAGTAATTCCGTTACTAAAGTCACCAGCATTATTTACTCTAACGTCATATTCGAAAACATAAACTCCTTTAGGTAAATGATCAAAAAAGAAATTTGTTGCAGCATCTCTTGTGCTTTGATAATAGCCTAAATTGTCTTGCCATTTGTATTTAGAAAGTACATTAATTGGTTCTACACCAGAAGCTCTCATGTCTTTCATGTGAATAAACTCCATGTCTCTGTCACTTCGTAATTCTATCCTTACTGTAATCAAATCACCTACTTTTAGTTCCGTTTCATTAGTAATTCCTCGCAGTTCTTTTCCTGTATCTGAATTTACTTTTAAGAATAGCTTTTTATTCAATTTTAAAGGTGTTTCTGCAGAAGTAATTTTATCTAAATCTTCAAAATATTGCCAATACAAACTTCCCCAAGCAATTCCGTTTCCTTTTTTAGAAATAGTAACAGTTGCCATTTCTTTTTTAATATCACTACCATTCCAAGAAGTTTTAAAATAACCAGTTCCAGCTTCCACCTTTACGTTTTCTAATTTTGCAGGCTCAATTTTCTCATTACCAATTTTAATGTCTACCATTTCTGTGATAGAAACCCAATCACTTCCATTTAGTAACAAAGCATACACTGCTTCTGTAGTTGCTTTTGTAGTTTTCCAGCTGTTGGTTTGTTTATTTTTTAACAACCAAATTTTAAGATTATCAATTGTTTTTGTATCATTTTCTATCTCAGAGAAAACTTCAATTAATAAAGCTTGAGTTTCCACAGGAGCTTGATAGTATTTAAACCCAACTGTATTCGTTTTCCAATACATTCCTAATTCATCTGAGGTTATAGAATTCTCTTTTAATGATTTTAGAATCTTGTTTGCTATCGTTTTTTTATCATTTCTAAAAAGCGATAAAGCAATTTGTCCTTTTGCGTATAAATTATAATCATTCCAATATTTTTCTGATTGATTGCCATAGTATGAAACAGCTTTTTTAGTTTTTTCATTCATAGAGATATCATTATAAAAACTTCGCATGTATAAATACTGAATAGCAAAATAACTCAAATGATTTTGTGCTAAAAATTCTTCATATTTCTTATTTCCTTTTTCATTTTTGATTCTTGCAGCACTGTCTAGAAGTTTTTCATAATGTTCTAAGATTTCATCATCGAGATATTTTACAGCCTTTTCAATCATTACTGTTGTTGATGAATTAAAGGTTGAAACTCCTAATTTTTGTAAATGTCCGAAGCCAGTAGCAATGTGTTGTGTAATAAAAGTGTTTTCGTAGCGACTGCCTTTAAACCAAGGAAACCCGCCAGAACTCATCTGAACATCTTGTAACTTGTGCAACGCTTTTTCTTGCTCATTCTTCATTTTATTCAAATTGAATAATAACGCAATTCTTTTCTTTTGTGCTGTTTCAGATTGCGCATCTCTTAACCAAGGAGTCTCCTGAATAATCAACGATTTTAATTCTTCATTTTTCTCTAAATTACTCAATAAAGCATCTGAAGATTTCCACGCATTAAAAACTTCCTGAATTCTAGGATTTGAATTCGCCACAAAACTTGCCAAGGTATTTGCATAGTATTTAGAGAAGGTTTGTTCTGCACATTCATAAGGATATTCCATTAAATACGGCAACGACTGAATTGCGTACCAAACAGGGTTCGAGGTCATCTCTAACGTTAATTTGTGGTTTTTTAAAGTTGAAGAAGTATTGTTTTTTAATTTATCTAAGGTAAAGGTTTTGGTTTGGTTAGAACGAAGCCACATTGGTAAGGTTTCTGTAACCAACATTCTGTTAGATAAAACAGGTAAAACGTTTTGTTCTCCGTCAGAAAAATCACCAGCTTTTGCAACTATTTTGTACTGAACTGCTTGCACTGTTTGTGGTATCGATAAATACCAAGAAACATTTGTGTTTCCATCTGAATCAACAGTGAAGTTTTTGGTTGAATTTAAGTTTTCTAAATCAGCATTAATCTCTTTTCCTGTAATTGCATCTGTCAAAATTAATTTTGCAACACCAGATAATTGATTGCTCGTTAAATTTGTGATTTTTGCACTCAATGTAATTTTATCACCTTCTCGTAAAAAACGTGGTGCGTTTGGCACCACCATTAATTCTTTCTGAGTAACGGTTTGCAATGTTTTAATAGACGACTTTAAGTCTTTGGTGTGAGCTAATAATTGTAATTTCCATTTGGTAAGTGCTTCTGGCATTGTAAAAGAAAAACTTACTTTACCGTTTTTATCTGTTCTTAATTGTGGAAAAAAGAAGGCCGTCTCATTAAAGTTTTTACGTACTTGAATTCCATCAAAAGAAATTTCTTTATTTTCTTCTGATACTTCAGTAACAGTTACAATTTCATCTAAATTACTTTCTACAGATTCCATAAGCGTTTCTTCAACCTCCATTGCATTTTCAACTATTTGAATTCCTGATGCTTTTTTAGAAAGACCTGGATGCCCTCTTAACAGATAAGACTTATTTACCCCAAACCTAAAACCAAACCAATTATAAGTAGCATTGTTTATAGATGGGTAATTTGTGTAATTTCTATTAGCATTTTTTATTTGAAAATTATTAATTCCAAAACTTTGGTTCGCGTTGCTCGTTTCATAAGAGTAATAGCTTCTTTTTTCTGAAATAGAATTAAATTCCCAATTATGTGACCTGAACTCATCTAAAGAAGCATCGTACATAGAAGCTAACATTTCTGCGGCAACTTTGTCATTTTTATCATCTTTAATGGTAAAACTCCAAGTTTCTTCTGCACC
Organism: Polaribacter sp. ALD11; assembly: GCF_002831685.1. Taxonomy (NCBI): domain Bacteria; kingdom Pseudomonadati; phylum Bacteroidota; class Flavobacteriia; order Flavobacteriales; family Flavobacteriaceae; genus Polaribacter; species Polaribacter sp. ALD11. The sequence goes on from NZ_CP025119.1 coordinate 3,377,347, forward strand.
AGGTTGTAGTTTGTCCCTAAAAATATTCGTTTCAATTATTATGCTACTTTTTGGTTCTTCAGAAACATTAATTAGTAAACTTCCGCTTTTAAAATAGTTGTAATTTACAAAGTGATATTTTACAGCAAAACCACCAATGTCGTCTTTATTTACAGGTATTTTAATCGTTTTAGTCTTGTTGTTTAATTTTATAAAAGAAGTTTCAATAATTTTATGGTTCTTTTCAATTTGAACAATAACCGTAATGTCTTTTGAAGCAGAACCAATTTGTATTTCTACAACATCATCAACCTTATATTTATTTTTATTAGTATGAATAACAAACAACTTATTGTCTGCAACTTGTTTTTCTTTGGTTGAAAAAAGACTAAATTTATGCTCACCCCTAACTGCTTGTCCGAATGTGTCTTCACTTTCTAAAACAGCAATGTATTTACCAGAAAGCCAATTTTTCATATTTTCTAATTGAATCTCCTTAGCATCTTCTGTATTAAAATCTTTTGAAAAGACCAACGCTCCTTTTTTCCAGTTTCCTCCATTTTCTTCCTCTTCTGAATACGGATCATTAGGAAATAATTTTCTGAATTCATTTTTAGAGATATCTTGATAATCGGGTGCAGACCAAGGTCTATCTCTTAAAGGATGTTTAGGTGCTTGTAATTTGTAAATTTTTACAGTTCCTTTTGCTGCAACAAACTCACCATTTAAGTTTTTAGTATCAATATTTAGAGTTGATTCTTGCTGGTTTTTATCGATGTTTGCATTCATATAAATAGTTGCCAACAAAGAATGATACCCAACTCTTACAATAGTTGTAGCACTTCTTGTTTCTCCATTAACATCGGTAACATCTGCAGTTATTTCATAAGAAAAAATAGGGTTGTTTTCTTTGGAAACACTAGCATCTGGAATTGCTTTAAATTTTATAGAAAAAGCACCATCACTGTTAGATACTGTTTCTCCGCTTGTTATTTCTTGCGCTTCAGAATTAAAATTGGGTCTTCTCCAATAATACCAACTAGGGTATTGCACTTTTCTATACACTCTGTAAACCACTGTTGCGTCTGTAATATTCGCACCAGAAAAAGCTTTAGCAAAACCATGTATAGTAACAGCATCATTTACCTTTATACTTTCTGTAATTGGTTTAAATTCAGTTTTAAATTTGGGTCTTTTGTATTCCTCTACAGAGATTGTAGCATTATTATAGCTAAACTCAAAATAATTACGACTATCTTCCTCTAAACTTTCATCTATATTTATAGAATATTCTCCTGTTAGTCCGTTATTTGGAAGTATAAATTCTCCCGCAATAGTACCAAATTCATTCAGTTTTAAATCAAGCGTTTTCACCTCCTGATTATTAACATCTCTTAAAGTGATTTTTACAAATTCGTTCGCGAATATTTCAGATTTTTCTCCTTCCTTTTTTAATAAAATCGCTTTAAAATAGACAATTTGTCCTGGTCTATAAATGCTTCTATCCGTAAAAATAAAAGGTTTTATAGTGGTTTTTTTATCAATATTATTGTTATTGTTTGAGGTCTGATTGTACATATAAGAACTCCCGAAACTAGCTTTATCATTCTTCGTTGTTACTGTAATTTTTACATTAGAATACCGATTTGTACTTTTAAAAGAGGCAAAACCATTTTTGTCTGTTTTTAGGGTTTTATCTATCGGAGCGCTATATCTATGATTTGTATTATGGTTTTTAATATGGATTTCTGCATTTTTAATTGGCTTTCCATTATTTCTATCAACAATCTGATAATTATAACTATCATCAAAAGTATTTGCAACCAAGGTTAAATTAGTCGTTTGAACTATTGTAGTTCCGTAAATTGAATCTTCTGTAATTTCCTTCTTTTCTGAAGCTAGAATTAAATACATTCCGCCTTCTAGTTTTGGAACAATTACTTCAGTAGTATGATTTAAATAATCGTTCTCATTTCTTAAAGTAGCATTCCAATTTTTAGTTTTTTCGAGATTTTTTAAGAATGAAATTTTTTCTTCACTTTTATATATTTTATTGAATTTTTCTTGTTGTATTTCTGATATCTTATAAGCAGTAAAATAAAGGTTATCTATGTTTTTATAAGAAACCAATACTCTAGAATTTGTATTGATAGGAATAAATTCTTCTGCTCTTATAGAGAGCGAAGTATCTAAAATTTGAGCTTTTAAAATAGCGCATTTTTTTGCAGCGAAACTCTCTGGGAATTTTTTAATAATTTCATTAGAAAGTGCAAGTGCTTCTTTATTTTTGAAACGGTCTTTACTTTCTTTTGAATTTTGAGTTTCAGTTGCTTTTTGATGTGCTATTTTAGCAATTTCAAAAGTGTACAAACCACCAGATTCATGATTTATATTCTTCTTTCTAGCGTTTTCTAACGTTTTTAGAAGTAAATCTTCTTTATTCTTAAAGGTTGCATTGTTCTTTACAAAATGTAATCTTTCGATATCTATTGCTGCTAATGCATTTTTATTATCTTCCTTTATATGAAAAGCGATTAATTTTTGATATGTTCTTAAAGCATTCAATTGTAAAGAAATACTGTCTTTTGAAATGATTTTTAATGTTGAAAAATGATCAGCATTATTTATAAAATCTACATTGTCTATTGTAAACTTATAAGAAGGTCTTGTAATAGCATTTTCTGAAGTTTTGTAGAATTCTAAAGCATTGTTTGCTAAAAAATCATATAAAGTTGGGCTGTAAGTTTTATTGTCTTTTTCTAGTTGAAGAATCTCTTCAAAATTACCAATATTTATTTTTTGAAGTTTTGTTTCATTAGCTAAAGAGGCATTAAAATAATAATGAATTTCTTTAAAAAGCGTGTTCAAATCCCAAGTTCTAAAATCACTAGCGCCAACTTTGTTTTCTGTCGATATTCTATTGTAGAACTTGTACCTGTTCTGAGTAAAATATTGCCAATACAAATTTGCCAATACATTCTCTAATACATTTTTTGTAGGAAATTCACTTTTAGAAATATGGTGTTTAAATTGATGAATTACTTTTAACTGCGCGTCTTCTTCCAAAATTAAAGAAAATTTACTTTTAAAAAAAAGCGATTTAATAATTTGAGGAGCGTTTTCTTCTTTATTAGCTTTCACATAAATTTTTTCTACAAATGCTAAAGCAGATTTTGGTAAATTATCTACCTCTAACTTTTCTACTTCTGTCCAAAGTTTATCAAAGTTATTTTGTGAACTCATGGTTAAAGAAAATAAGATCATTGTTAAAATAGTTACTGTTGTCTTTTTCATAATCAATAGATTTAATGTTTTCAAAGCACGTAAAAATAAAGTTGTAAATCAACTTTAAATTAGTAAACAAATAGATTTTAGATGTAAAACCAACATTTAATTGAGTTTGGTTCTAAATATAATCAATATTGTAAAGAGCTTTTGTATTTTTACTTTTTTAAAATTTTTCAAATGAACATTCATTTTATTGCCATTGGCGGAAGCGCAATGCACAATCTTGCAATAGCTTTATACCAAAAAGGATACCAAGTTTCTGGAAGTGATGACACAATTCACAATCCGTCTAAATTTCGTTTAGAAAAATACGGATTATTACCAAAAGAATTTGGATGGTTTCCAGAAAAAATAGTATCAGATTTAGATGCTATTATTTTAGGAATGCATGCCAAAAAAGACAATCCAGAATTGCTGAAAGCACAAGCATTAGGATTGAAAATTTATTCTTATCCAGAGTTTTTATATGAGCAATCTAAAAATAAAACACGGGTTGTTATTGGTGGTTCTCACGGGAAAACAACGATTACTTCTATGATTTTACATGTGTTAAATTACCATGAGAAAGAAGTAGATTACATGGTTGGCGCACAATTAGAAGGTTTTGAAACTATGGTTCATTTAACAGAAGAAAACGATTTTATTGTTTTAGAAGGAGATGAATATTTGAGTTCGCCAATAGATATGCGTCCCAAATTTCATTTATACAAACCTAATATCGCATTGTTAAGTGGTATTGCTTGGGATCATATCAATGTTTTTCCAACATTTGAAAACTACACAGATCAATTTAGAATTTTTACAAATTCTATGGTACATGGTGGTAGTATGATTTACAACGAAGAAGATGTAGTTGTTAAAGACGTTGTAGAATCTTCTGAAAATCATATTAAGAAATATACTTATCAAACTCCGAAACATTTTATAGAAAACGGAATTACCTATTTAGAAACAGCTGAAGGAAACTTACCTTTAGAGGTTTTTGGAAACCATAACCTTCAAAACTTAGCAGGTGCAAAATGGATTTGTCAACATATGGGAATTGATGAAGATGATTTTTACGAAGCAATTGCAAGCTTTAGCGGCGCAAGCAAACGTTTAGAGAAGATTGCAGAAAACAATTCTACTGTAATCTTTAAAGACTTTGCACACAGCCCAAGTAAAGTTGCGGCAACTACAAGAGCAGTTAAGAATCAGTATACTAATAGAACTGTTTTAGCGTGTTTAGAACTGCATACGTATTCCAGCTTAAATGCTGAATTTTTAGCAGAATATAAAGGTGCTTTAGATCCGGCAGATAAGGCTGTGGTGTTTTATTCTCCTGATGCTGTAAAAATTAAACAATTAGATGCGGTGTCTGCAGACCAAATTGCAGCAGCATTTGAAAGAGATGATTTGATTATTTATACCAATCCAAAGGAGTTTAAAGATTTTTTATACTGTCAGAATTTAGAAAACACAGCGCTTTTATTAATGAGTTCTGGTAATTACGGCGGATTGGATTTTGAGGAATTGAAAACTATGATTTAGTTTTTTTAATTCCTAATTGAATTAATTTTTCTCTTTGCCAATTCTTGTCTGTAGTTCGATTGATTAACCATTGTCTGTACTCTTTATTAAAAAGCGATTTCTTAATAATATTCAGTCTGGTTTTTAAAAATAGTTTTCTGCTTATTTTTAAGTATGCTCTCTTCGCTTTTTCTTGATGCTCTATGTCATTTAAAAATTTAGAGAGATATGCTTCCGTATTTTCAGTTTTCTTGTATTCTAAAGATTGAATGTTTCCAAAAACAACGTGACATGAAGCGGCAAAACAATTTAAAGGATCTTTTAAAGTTTCAAAGTGATCAAAAGCATTGATGGCAGGTGTTTTTTTAGAAAGTAAAAAAACATCATAGGCATTTCTTAAAGCTATATTTTTGTAGTGAATTCCGGCATCATTTATTTGTTTCGCGATGATAGATAGCGATAGTTGATTTCTAAAACTCATCACTTTCATTCCGTTTACTATTTGGGCGTCATTTTTAATGAGATTATAGTTGAATTCCAAAGCATATTTTTCTAATAGAAGTTCTTTATGCACTTCAACAGCAGCAATTTTTTCTTTATGAACTAACCTTGGTTGATGTTTAAATTGAGGAAAACTATAACCTTCTTCTGTTACTTTGTTATAATTGTTATTTTGAAGCAATTGGAACGATTTTTCATAGTCTTTCATAGCAACAATAAAATCGATATCACCAACCATTCTCTCTGCAACATCGTCATACAAACCTTCTAATAAATTACCTGTTCCTTTTAAGAAAATTGGGGTAATGTTATTGTCAACTAAAAGTTGATTAACTTCTTTGGCTTGTGCAATAATTTGTTCATTTCTTTCACGATTTAGACCTGTAATATGAACCATATAATTCACCAATTCTTCCGGTAAAAAATGAAGGAAGTCGGCTCTTTTTAGATTGCAATATAAAGCAGGGAAAACATAATGTTCTGTACTTAACTTTACAACAGCATCCCAATCTATTTCTGTAGTTTTTAATTGGTTTTCAATTTCACTTTTGTTTTCTTCTTCTAGAGAAATAGTTAAACATTTGGCAACAAAAAATAAGGTTTCTTTATATGTCATTATTAAATATTTTAGAGACAGCTGCAATCATTTTTTTATTTTCTGAATACGTTATTTGGTAACAATTTAAAGAATGAAACCAATCTAAGAATATTTGAGCATTTTCTTTTATAGGAGATAACCAAGAATCTGGTACTAATTGTTGAAAAGCATCAATTTTAGATATTTTATCGAATTTTAAATCAGCATCTTTTTCATATTTAATAAATACCAAATCATTGCAAGGTAAATGAGATAAGAAATCTTTATTATTAGGTTTTAAATATCTTACAATCTTATGTAACCTTTTAAAATGATACTCTGCAGAGCTTTCTAGTTCAGGGTAAAGTGGAAGTAAGGTTTCTAAACTGTTTTTTTTAATAGAAATAGCTGCTGGAAAACTATAGACTTCTTTTTTAGTAGCATCTATGGGTACAAAATCATCTGCTAAGCAAGTAAAACCATTTCCTTGTAACAACGCTAAAGAAGTGCTTTTCCCATTACCAGAATCTCCTAGAAATAAGATTGATTTTTTACCATTTGAGACTGCAGATGCATGAAAAACACCCATCCATTCTTTTTCTTCTTTTTGATGAATTTTCTGAATCAATTCCATAGAAAATTTTCCTTGAAAAAAATGGATTTCTTTTTTATCCCAAGCACCAATAAAGTTCTTATCAACATAAAAAAAAACAAAATTATTCTTTAAGAAAACGGAGAAGGTAAAGGAGTTTTTGCTTTTATTTTCAACTTCTAAATGAGCAAATTTAGGATGTACCAGATACAACTCATATTCTGAAGAGAATTCAAATTTAAAGATAAAATTATTTACTTTATAATATTTTGTAAACTCAAACTTTTTAGGTTTTTTAACATCCCTATAATCATTAATAATTTCGTGGTTGTTTATTAATTTAGGAGGATAGAATTTTTTTTCTAGGTCTAGTACAAAATCTACTGTTTTGTCTAATGGAATTAACAGTTTTTTTGCCAAATCTGAAGCTATTTCTTCTGCCGAAATACCTTTACTTATTTTTTTTAAGATAGCTGCTGTTGTATTCTCTAAAATTAGATATTCATTGCTGTTTTTAAACCAAACAATAGTTTTGTCTTCTGCTGTTTTATATAAGAAATTTGTTTGTTTTTTCATAAAGAATAAAAGTAGTTGTTTTATTAATTATATAAAATAAAAAACGCCTCAAAATTGAGGCGTTTATATACAATATTAAAAGATTTATTAGAATCCAGTTCCAGGAGCTTCTGGTGAAGAAGCTTGTGCTTTTTGCGGACTTAATATTAGGTAAGTACCAAGGGCTGTTAAAGCTGCATATTTACCATAGTTTCCTATTTTTTTAATTGCTTCTTTACGAGTAATCTCTTGGTTTTCCTTTATTTGTTTTTTCATAATATCTTGTTTTTTAAAATCTAGTATTATTCTAAAATGATTTTTTTACTAATTACACCTTTTTCTGTTTTCACTTTTGCTAAATAAATTCCAGAAGATAATTTAGAAAGCGAAATTTCTTTATTTCCATTAGATGTAAACGAAGTACTCATCATTTCTTTTCCTAGAATATTAAATAAAGAGATCGAAGTTTTACCTTGTGGTAATCCTGCTATTTTTAAAGTAGAAGCATTCGTTTTATAAATACTTACACTATTCAAAATCACATCTTCTGTAGATAATGTTTTTTGAGCTGTGTGTAGATAAAAACGGCCAACACCATTTAAAGCTTCTGTTAGTGTTGTTTTGTATTTACTATTCGTTTCGTCTAAACGTGTAAAAGTATTTGTTAATCTATCTTCTAAAAATACTTTTAATTCTGTTGGTAAGTTTAAAGCTTCAGCAGAAAAAGTAATTTCTTTTCCAATTGTTGCATTTACTCCAATAGGAACTATCATTGATTCTAAATTTGAATTTGGTAAAGATTGACGCATAAAATCTACCCCTTCATTATTAGACACTAATTGAGTGTAAACACTAAAAGCAGTATCTTCACCTGTAAATGTACCTACATCAAAACGAGGATCTAACCCTGTTGTTTTATTATCTGAATAATTAACTTTTGTTGTTTTTATACTAGTACCATCATTCATTGATAATGTAATGGTTGCTGTTGAAGAACCTTTGTATAATGTTACACCTGTTTGATTACTTAGTTTAGAGGCATCAATTGTAAAATTATCTGCAGTTGAATTGGCTGCGTTTACAAAGAAACCTTGCCCAGGGTGAATATAGTCAGTTCCAGTTAAAGCTGTATAGGCTGTTCCATTCCATATATAAACCATTTCATGTGTATCAGTTAAGTTTGCTGCATTATCCGAAATTAAATCACTAACAAGAATATATGAAGAATAAGGGTTTCCTACTAAATTCCAATTATTAGAATCCTGAGTTATAGAGCTTGTTAAATTATCTGTTTTAACAGTACCTGTAAAACTAATATAACCGTTAGTCGTTCCTTCTCTTTTAAAAGAATAACCTTTTCCAGCTGTAAATGCCCCAGAGTTCGCAGCATCTGTTGCGTATACCCAATCACCATCTATATCTATAGTGTTTGTATAAGTACCGATAGCAATATTTGTACCTGTTCCATTTGTTACATCAATCTCATTATTACTAATCCACGTTCCATCATAAGTTGCCCCAATAACAGGACTAGATAATAAATGCCAATTTGTGTCATTTGCTAATACTTGATAAGTTACATTTCCAGTAGAAGCACCAGAAACTTTTAATGAACCACCAGAGTTTATTGTTAAACCATCCGTTTCTGTAATTGTTAAGTTGTTGGTTACTGCACCTGTTGTTGCTCCAATAATTGGAGCTGTAGCTACATCAGGAATAACTACATTATCTGTAGCAGTTGGTATTGTATTTGTATCCCAATTGGCTGCTGTATTCCAATCTGAACTATCATTTCCATTCCAAGTTACAGTAGATGAAAAAGCTGTCCATGAAATATCATCAACAATTACTTGTTTAGTTAAAATGTTTCTAATTTCAATAATTATGTCTCCAGTAATATTAATATTATCAACTGTAAATGTATATGCATCTTTATCATCAGCATCATCAAAAATAACAGAAGTTCCTTTAGAAATATTATTAATAAATAATTCTACTTGCCTGTTACCGCTTCCAGTAAATCCTTTATATAATTTTACGGAAAAATCACCAATACCACCAGAAATAATGCTTGAAGTAACTTTACTACTATTACTTGCATCTCTAAGCATTAGTGCTTTTCCTATAATTCCTGCACTGTTAGCATCACTATCTTCATTTCTAGATTGTATATAAGACCAAGTAATAGCATTATTACCTAAAAAACTACCATCTGCATAAGAAGCTGTAGCAGCAGAGTTCGTGAAATCTTCAACCATAAAAACGGGAGCTTCATCATCTGTAATTGTAACTGTATGTGTACTTTGAGAAATAACTAAACCAGTAACACTACTTGATTCTGTTATTGTAAAAATTACTGTTTCAGTATCAGTATCAGCATCATCTTTAATGTCGAAAGTTATATTTTGAGAACCATCAGCAGTAAAAGATAGTGCTGTTGGTGATGTGAAAATAAAATCTGCTGCTGCTGCTGTTCCTCCAGTAACATTAACATTTATATCAATTTGAGTTCCAGAATAATTACTAACAGTTATAGGGATATTTGAACTTGTAAAAGTTACATTAGTTTCTGTTTCAGAGCTAGTTGCTGTATCAAAACCAATGGTTGGTGCTATAGTAGCAGATGTATAAGTAACTGAAAAGCTGTCTACATAAATTCTATTACCAGAACTTGAATCTTTTTGAAAGAATTCAACTTTTGATGTCGAGTTTATACCACTTATTGTATATGTGCTACCTGCTGATAGGTTCGTTTGTGCACCTCCATCTACAGTATAACCTGCAGGCCCCGTTTTGCTAGATGCATTTATAACAACATCTGTAATAGTTACGCCATTACTAGCATAAATTATAATTGAGCCACCTTTAGTTGCATTTTGATATAATCTCAATTGCCCCGTATTTAATGCAGGATTTGATGTACCAGTATTTTTAAATGAGCCAAACCCAATATTTGTGTCTAACGTAATACCTGGTGAAGCTTCATTTAGTCCAGTTACGGCTCCTCCATCTGAAAAATTATAACTAACAGTTGTTTGTCCAAAGATATTAGTTGTAATTATTGCAAATACAAATAGCATTGCAATTTTAAAAAAGTTTTTTTGTTTCATGTTTAATGGTTTTTAGGCTAAATTATTAAAAAAATTAGCTTAAAAAACGATTAAACGTTTCTTTAATGGTTTGGTAACAATAAGTTAAAATACTAGAATTAATATTTGATTTTTCTATGTAAAATCATTGTTAGTTTTAATTAAATAGTTTTTTAAATATTTGTAAAGTAAGATTATCGTTAATTTTTACGCCAAAAGAATGGGGTGAAAAGAATTAAAACAGTAAATAATTCTAATCGACCAATTAGCATTAAGAAAGAACAAAACCATTTCGCAGCGTTTGATAAATGTGCAAAATTATCTACAGGACTTACAGAACCAATAGCGGGTCCTATGTTACCTAAAGAAGATGCTGCAGCACCTATTGCAGACATAAAGTCTAAACCAAATAGTGTTAAGATTACAGAAGAAATAATAAAAATTAACATGTAAATAATAAAGAAAGATAAGATGTTAAAAACAATAGTTTTATTTACTGTTTTTCCGTCATACCTAACAGGAATAATAGCATTTGGGTGCAATGCTTTTTTAAATTCTAAAAAACTGTTTTTTAACATGATAATGTGTCTTACTACTTTTACGCCACCACTTGTAGAACCAGCAGAACCTCCTGTAAAAAACAGGGCAAAGAAGATACCGGTTGCAAAGAAGTTCCACATTGTAAAATCTGCAGAAACAAAACCAGTTGTGGTTACAACAGAAACAACCATAAAAAGTGCGTGTCTAATAGCACTTTCCGTTTCCCCAAATACTTTTGGATGCGCTAAGACACTTTCTAAATTAGGATCTTGAAAAAAGATAATAACAATAGCTATAACAGCAGAAACACCTAAAGTTCCGAATAAATAATATTTGAACTCTTCACTTTGAAAAACTTTCTGAACTTTTCCTTTTAATGCAAAATAGGTTAAAACAAAGTTTGTACCTGCCACAAACATAAAAAAGATAATAATGTATTGTATTAAAGGTTTGCCATTGTAAAAAGCAATACTATCCGATTTTGTAGAAAAACCACCTGTACTCATTGTTGCCATTGCATGGTTTATGGCGTCAAACCATGTCATACCAGCAAATTTCAATAAGAAAAATTCAACTAAAGTTAAAATTACATATATTAAATACAATCTTTTTGCAGTATCGGTAATTCTAGGATGTAATTTGTCTGCAGAAGGTCCAGGGGCTTCTGCCATAAACAATTGCATTCCTCCAATTCCTAAAAGCGGTAAAATAGCAATGGTTAGTACGATAATTCCCATTCCGCCAATCCAATGTGTTGCACTTCGCCAAAAAAGAATCCCTTTTGGCATGTTATCAATATCTGTTAAAATAGATGAACCTGTAGTAGAGTAGCCAGAAATAGTTTCAAAAAAAGCATCTGAAATACCAGGAATTGCGCCTGAAAGTAAATAAGGTAACATTCCTGTAAAAGATAGTGTTAACCAACCTAAAGTTACAATTAAGTATCCTTCTTTTTTTTGGATATTTGTATTTGTTGGATTGTTTAGAAAATAGAATAGAATACCTATAAAAGTAGTAATGATTCCTGCATTTAGAATTCCCCATTTTTCAGGTTCATCATAATACATACTAAAAGGAACTGTTAAAAACATAAACAACCCATTTAACATGGCTGTAATTCCTAAAAAACGATAAATTATTTTTGTGTTTAAAGCTCCCATTTATCTAAATAAACTTTCTACAGTACTTACAGCTTCTGGCAAGCAAAATACAATTACTTTATCTCCGCTTTGTATTTGCATTTCACCAAAAGACATATATGGTTTTCCGTTTCTAATAACGCCTCCAAAAACGGCTTCTCTAGGAAAGTTTAAATCTTTAATAGGTTTTTCTGTAACTTTTGCATTTGGCTGTACTTCAAATTCAAAAACTTCAGCATCTATATTATGTAAGTTTGCCAAGGCTAAAATTTCACCTTTTCTAATATGCCTTAAAATATTACTTGCAGCAATTAGTTTTTTATTAATTAAAGACTCAATACCAATTGTTTGAGAAATCTCAATATAATCCATATTTTCAACTAAAGCGATTGTTTTTTTAACCCCTTTAGATTTTGCAACCAAGCAAGACATTATATTGGTTTCAGAATTACCTGTAACAGCAATAAATGCATCTGTTTCTCTAATATTTTCTTGTTCTAATAATTCTAAATCGGTGCCATCACCATGAATTATTAAAACATTTTCTAATGCTTCAGCAAGACTTTCTGCTTTATCTCTATTTTTTTCTATTAATTTAATATTGAAGCCTTCTTGACATAAATTTCTTGCCGTTTTTTCTCCAATACTACTTCCACCAAGAATAATTACATTTTTTATATCGAATTTTGTCTTCCCAATTATTGGGTACAAGTCTTTCATATTGTAACTTGGTACAGAAAAATATACTTGATCGTTTAATTGATAAGTAGTGTCTCCTCTAGGAATAATAGTTTGGGAAACATTGGCTCTTTTTATAGCAATTGTAATAAAATCTACATTTGAAAACTTCTGTTTTGCCTCTTTTACCGTTAAGTTTACTAATGGAGACTTATAACTTAAAGAAGTTCCCATTACATTAAAGAGTCCGCTTTCGAACTCTACAGTATCATTAAAAGAAGACTGATTTAACAGCATTTTTATTTCATTTGCGGCTAACTCTTGAGGCGATATCATAAAATCTAAACCAAATTGTTTAAAATCTACTTCGCACTCATTTAAAAACTCTGGGTTGTCTATTCTAGCAATCGTTTTTTTAGCACCTAAAGATTTACCAATTACAGAAATTGTAAAATTTGTATTCTGACTTTCTGTAACGGCAATTAACAAATCTGCAGAACCAATACCAATCTCTTTTAAAAGTTTTATTGAGGTGGCATCTCCTTTTTTGGTAATTACATCTAAATGATTGTTTATGTAATCTAACTTTTCACCATCAAAATCGATAATGTAGGTGTCTTGAGACTCGTAAGAAAGTAATTTTGCTAAATGAAAGCCAACATCTCCAGCTCCTGCTATAATAATCTTCATGTGTAAAAATAGATAGAATATAAGAAGCAAAGGTACGAAAGTCTTGAAACTGATTTTTATAAATTGATTTTTCTTTTTAAACTAGATTTTGTGAAGTAAGTAAGCAACAAACGCTTAATTCCTATTTTGTACATTTATAAAAAAAAAGATGTATGGAAAAATTAACGATTAAATCTTGGGCTTTAGATGATAGACCAAGAGAAAAATTATTAGCTAAAGGTAAATCTGTTTTATCTGATGCTGAGTTAATTGCGATTTTAATAGGTTCTGGTAACAGAGAAGAAAGTGCAGTGGCTTTGTCTAAACGAATTTTACAATCTGTAAACGGAAACATTAATGAGCTAGCAAAACTATCTGTAGAAAAACTGATAGAATTTAAGGGGATTGGAGAGGCAAAAGCGATAAGTATTATTACTGCGTTAGAATTGGGTAAAAGAAGACAATTAGAGGTTGCTTTAGAGAAACCAAAAATTACAAGTAGTAAAGATGTTGCAAATGTAATGCAATCTATTATTGGAGATTTAGAGCATGAAGAATTTTGGGTGTTGTTTCTAAACAACTCTAATAAAGTAATGGCAAAATCTCAAATTAGTAAAGGAGGTTTAACTGCAACCGTAGTAGATGTAAGATTGGTGTTTAAAAGAGCTTTAGAGCTGGCCTCAGTTGCAATTATTGTTTGTCACAACCATCCTTCAGGAAAATTAGCGCCCAGTAATGCAGACAGGCAGTTAACGCAGAAAGTTAAAGAAGCTGGAACTACTTTAGATATTAAACTATTGGATCATTTAATAGTTACCGAAAAAGCGTATTTTAGCTTTGCAGATGAAGGCATTTTATAATGAAAGATTGTATTTTAGTTTTTTAGAAAAAGCCGACTAGAAATGACTAACTGAAGACTGCCAACTAAATGAAAAAATGATATTAGTTTATACACATAAAATTACACCAAGAGTTCGTTATATCTTTAAGCATATTTTAACAAGAACCCTTTTAATTCCTGTTACTTTTACTACTAAAGTAGAAGAGTTTGTTGCACACAATGGTCCGAAATTAACGTACACGAAATCACCATTAGGAAATGAGTTTTTTATAAAAAGTAACGATTTATTATTTGAACAAGGTGTAAACGATTTAGAGATAAACATGCAGAAATGGGAAGAAGTTTCTTGTTTTTTTAGAGCGGGAAGTAAATCTGAAATTCCTTATGATATTTTTGCAGCAAGTTTCTATTTAATTTCTCGTTATGAAGAGTATTTGCCACACGTAAAAGATATTCATGGGCGTTATACAGCGTCGGAAAGTTTGGCTTATAAAAACGACTTTCTAGAAAAACCAGTTGTAGATATTTGGGCTTACAAATTATTAGCAAAATTAAAAGAAAAATTTCCAGACTATGAATATAAAAATAGAACTTATAATTATATCTCTACCGTAGACATAGACAATGCTTTTGCATATAAATATAAAAATTTTATTAGAACAGTTGGTGGTTTTATAACGGATTTATTTAAATTTAGACTACTAAATATCTGGTATAGACTCACAGTAATTTTAAATATAAAAAGAGATCCTTTCGATAATTTTCAGAAAATATTGAATATTAAAAATACAAAAGATATTAAAACTATTTTTTTCTGTTCTATTGGAGATTACACCACTTTTGACACCAATGTTTCTGCAGCCAAAAATAAATATAGATTGCTTATAAAAGAGTTGGTAGATTATGCTAGTGTTGGTTTACATCCATCTTACTTTACCATGCAAAATGCAGCCCTTTTAAAGAAAGAAAAAGAACGATTAGAAAGTATTACAAACACGCCAATTATTAGGTCTAGACAGCACTATTTACGTTTTAACTTGCCAGAAACCTATCAGCAATTAATAGATTTAGAGATCGAAGAAGATCATTCTATGGGATATGCAAGTAAAGTTGGTTTTAGAGCAAGTACATGTACACCTTTTTATTTTTATGATTTAGATTTTGAAATTCAAACACCATTAAAAGTGTTTCCTTTTGCTTTGATGGATACTACATTAAACGATTATTTAAAAATTACACCAAAACAATCTTTAGGGAAAATTAGAGATTTAAGAAACGAAGTGAAAGCAGTAAACGGAACCTTTATTACGTTGTTTCATAATGAAAGTTTAAGCAATCATTTGCGTTGGAGAGGTTGGAAGCGCTTGTATGAATCTATGATAAAAATTGCCATTTCTTAGCATGATTAGTTACGTTAAAAGACAAGATTTAGACATTGAAAAGTACGATGACTGTATAGAAAAATCTGTTCAATCTAGAATCTATGCATTTTCTTGGTATTTAGATATTGTTGCTGATAATTGGGATGTTTTGGTTTTGGAGGATTATGAAGCTGTGATGCCAATTCCTTGGAGAAAAAAATATGGAATAAAATATGTTAGCCAGCCTCATTTTTGCCAGCAATTAGGTGTTTTTTCGAAGGGAATTATTACTGAAGAATTACAAAAGAAAATGTTAAAAAAGATTCCTAAAAAGTTTGTGAAAATTACTTTGAATCTTAATAGTTATTCTTTTTTTTTATCAAAAATGCTAGAAAGAAAGAATTATATTTTGCTAATTAAAGAATCATACGAAGAAAATTATAAAGATTTTAATAAAAATAGAAAAAGAGTATTAAGAAAAATAAAGGATTCTTCGATGTATATAGATAATGTAGAATTTAATACACTTCTGGAAATCGCAAAAAAAGACTATAATCATTTAATTTATAAAGATTCAGATTACAAAAAGTTAAATAAATTGATTTCTATCTCACAAAATAGTGATACAGGATTTATGAAAGGAGTGTACAATGAAAATGATCAAGTAGTTGGTGGAGTTTTTTTTCTTAAGAGTAGAAGTAGGTTGATTTATTTATTTTCAGTAATGACAACAGAAGGGAAGAAACTTAATGCAGCTACTTTTTTAATTTCGCATGTATTAAAAAAATATCAAAATAAAAACTATATATTAGATTTTGAAGGTTCAATGAATAAAGGAATCGCTAACTTTTTTAGAAGTTTTGGTGCAAAAGAAGAGGTCTACAAAGAATTAAAAACAAATGCGATTCAAAGAATTATTTTTTAAAATTAGCTTTATCTATAATTTTATTCCATTAAAATTATTAATGAAGCTTTCTGGGAAAAAAAATATTTACCCTTTTTATCATATAGTTAATGATACAAATGGATTAACTAAACATCTTTATACTGCAAAGAACAAGATAGATTTTATTAAAGATTTAAAATATTTTAAAAAGCACTTTAATTCTATTTCATTACCTGATTTGATTAAAAAAAATGATAGTAAAAATTACAGATTCCTTTTAACCTTTGATGACGGGTTGAAAAACTTTTTTACAACAGTAGCTCCAATACTTTTAAAAGAAAAAATATTTGCTATTAATTTCTTAAATTCAAACTTTATTGACAACAAAGAATTATTTTTTCGATTTAAGGCCAATTTACTTATCAATGAAATCTCGAAACAAAAATTAATTTTCAATCAGAAAGCTAAATTGAATCAGATAATAGACAAACCAATTTTAAGTTATTTAAAAAATGCGACTTATAATGACGATAAAAAAATTAATAAAATAGCTGAAATCTTGAATTTTTCATTTAGTGAATTTTTGGAAAAAGAAAAACCTTATTTATCTACTAAACAGATAAATGATCTTATTAATAAGGGGTTTTATTTTGGAGGTCATAGTAAATCTCATCCTTATTATGCAAATATAGATTTTAAAGACCAATATATTGAAACTTTAGAAAGTGTAAATTATATTCAAAAAAAATTTAATTTAAAATATAAATTTTTCTCATTTCCCTTTTCTGATAATAACGTTTCTAAAAAGTTTTTTAAAAAAATGAATGAAGAAAATATTATAACATTTGGCACAGCAGGATTAAAAGATGATACTAATATTTTAAATCATTATCAAAGAATCCCTATGGAATACAATTCTAAATATTCCGCAGAAACTATCATAAAAGGAGAGTTGATTTATTACATATTAAAAAAAATATTTAAAAAAAATGAAATAGTAAGATTATAAATTTACTGTTGTTCTTTTCTGAATAAAAACAAGACTCCGCTATTTTGAAGGCCGTATTGTTTTATTTTTTCCTCAGTCAATACTTTTTTTGGGTCGTATACTTCAAAAGTAAATCCTTCTTCTACAAAACGATTAGTAAAATCTTTTCCATAGCACCTCATTAAATAATGTTTTCCGTAAGTTTTAAACCTTTCTTTGTCTGTTGTTATTGTAAAATCTTCTAAAGTATTTTCAAAAATTTCAAAAATATATTCTTGTAGTATTAAAGTTCCTCCAAATTTTAAAACTCGATATAGCTCTTTAATTGCTTGAATGTCATTTTTAACTACAGAAAGTACATGACTACATAATACAACATCAAAATAATTACTATTATATTTAATATTAGTAATGTCTACTACTTCCATAGCTAGAGATTTGTCAATATCTCCACTAATATAATTTACTAAAGATTTTTTTTTTAGTTTATCTTCTATTACTTTTGATGGAGCAAAATGAAGAATAGAAGTATTTTTAAGATATTTTGAATCTTTTAAAAACCCCCATAACATTCTTGTTCTTTCTAATGATAAACAATAAGGACATCTTGCATTTTCTCTTTTTTTATAATCACCATAAGCTAAAAATTTAGAAAAATTCTTATTACAACAATTACAAGAAACGTTGTTTCCTTTATCAAATATTAGCTTTACCTTCCAAGTTTTCCAATACAAATTATGTATGCTAGCTCTAAAATATTTAGGTAAGATAAATTGATATATTTTTTTTAAATAAGACATATTTAATTTTAGATAACAATATTAATAAATATCTTACTTTTATAGCCAGAATTATGAAAATAAATTTTAAGTCATTTTCTCATTTTTTTACTTTAACCATAGGAAGTGCTTTTTCTTTAGTTATAAATATTTTAGCATTATTAGTTTTTTCTAGAATATATTCTAAAGAACAATTTGGCGATTATGCAATTTTAATTTCTGTTGTTAGTATTCTATCTATTTTGGGTACATTCAGACTAGAACATTTAATTGTTTTACAAAAAACAAGTATAGAAGCTGCCTATCTGTCTCGCGTTTGTATAAGAATAATTAAATTCTTTTCTTTAATAACTTTATTTTTATCTCTGTTATTTTTTGTTTTATCAATTCCTTTTTTTAACCAACATCCATTTATGTGGTTGCTATTACCAGTATCTATATTTTCCTTATCACATATTATGATTTTTTTGTCATGGAATAATAAAATAAAAAATTACAAGCTAATTTCTAATTATAAAATACTTCAATCATTAATTGTTACTATTTCAGGTGTTTTGTTAGGTTTTTTTTTCAACGATTTTGGTCTTGTGTTTTCTTACGTTTTTGGGTTAATAGTATCTTTCTTATTTTTTAATATTAATTATAAAAAAGCTACTCGTAAATTTTATTTTAATTCTATAAATAATACTGATGTTAAAAATGTTTTTAAAGAGAATAAAGTGTATGTAAAAAACTCATTTGGTTTAGAATTTTTTAATACTATAAGTAAATATATACCTAATTTTATTTTAAATGCATATTATGGAAGTGCAATTGTTGGAGTCTATGACATGGCTCTAAAGATATTGCACATTCCAAAAAATATTATTAGTACAAATATTGGAGAATTATATTATCAAAAAGCATCTGTTTTCTATCATAAATCACCAAAGAAGTTCTCGAACTTATCCATTAAAACTTTTTTCATATTGTTTGCCTTTAGTGTTGTTTGTTATTTGCCTTTTATTCTTTTTGGTGAAGATTTGTTTGTTTTTGCTCTTGGTGTTAAATGGACAATGTCCGGTAAATTAAGTGAAATTATCGCTTTTTGGATATTGTTACTTTTTATTACTTCACCAGTGTCTTATATTTTTTACATTAAAAAGAAACTATCAAGATTATTTTTATTTATTTTTATCTCTTTTTTATGGAAAACTTTAATTCTATATTATTTAGCAATGAATTATCCTCAAGTAAAAGCTATTTTTAATTATACCTATATATGTGTTTGTTTGGAACTAATTTTGATTTTTTTGATTTTAAAACAAATGAAACTTCACAAAAAATTAACCTAAAATATATAGTAATCTTTTGATATCTAATAGCATTTATAAATTCTTATTAAAATTTGCTAAACATTTTAAGAAGTTTGTAATGATTTATGAGGTTTTTTAATTTCTTATACCCCTATTTATAGAACTAACCTTAGCAGATAGAGTTTACAATTTTCGTTCCTAAAAAATAGAGTATATTTTTTACTTAAATCAATTATGATTGGCTATAACTCTAAAGCTGATATTAAAAAGAAACTTCAAAGGCACATATAAAAGCTATCCATATCAATTTTGATGCTATTGTAATTAATAATAATGGAGTAATTTCAATTACTTCACTTTTAGTAATAAAACAATATATTTGACAACCTTAACGTTTTAAAATTTATTAAACTTATACTATGAAATTTTTAAAAAATGTGTTTCCCCTATTATGCACTATTTTATTTTTTTCTTGTTCTCAAACCTTAGATTTCGATCAATTAGACGGTTATACTATAAAACCTACCATTTCGACATCACTTACGTTTTTTACAATAGATGCAGCTAGTTTTGCCACAGCAGTAGGTGTCCCAATAATTACAGAGATTTCTGAAAAATCTGATTTTAAACTTTTTGAGAATAGTTTTATCAAACAAAATTTGATACAATTAGATTTTGATATAGAAGTTAGAAATGAGTTTAATAGAGATTTTACTATTGAAATTTTACTTTTAGATGAAGATGATACTATAATTTACACATTCAATGCATTTCTGGGTCTAAAAGTAGCGGCAAACAATCTAAATTTCAAGCATAAGGAAGTTATAGACATTGAGGCAAATCAAAATGTTAAGAATTTTACAAGAGTAGAAATTAAGTTAAGTTTAGACGATAAGTTTACACCTTTAGATATATTAGATGTAGGTAGAATTAAATTCAAATCGGCAGCAACAATTTATTTAGAAGCTCCTTTGTAATATGAGAAAAATAGGATTAATTTTATTTTTAGGAAGTATGTTCAATGTTTTTTCTCAGAACAAACAAGTTTTATACGATTTTGCAGGTTTACCACAAACATTGCTCCTAAATCCAGGTTTAGAAACCAATTACAAATATCATGTTGGTCTGCCTTTACTATCTGGTTTTTCATTAGAATTTGGTACTACGGGTTTTGCAGTTTCAGATATTTTCGCAGTAGATAATAGAACCATCACAGATAAAATTAACACCGCTTTACAAAATATAGATTCTAGAGATTATCTAAAAATTTATTCTCAAATAGAAGTTTTTAGTGTTGGGTATCGGTTTGATGAAAAAACCTATCTAAGTTTAGGGTTTTATCATGAAGTGGATGGTATTAGTTATTTGCCTAAAGATATAATTACCCTTGCAAATGAAGGAAATACTACATATTTGAATAAAAATTTTAGTCTTTCTCAATTATTGTATAAGGTAGATGTATTAGGGGTAATCCACGCAGGAATCACAAGGAAAGTAAACGAGAAATTGACAATTGGTGGTCGTTTTAAAATTTATTCATCTGCTTTAAACTTAGAATCTACAAACAATTCAGGAACTTTTACAACGAATCTAGGAGATAATAATACCTACATTCATCATTTAGATGATATAAATGTAGATTTTAAAACTTCTGGTCTAATCGAGAATAATGAGTATATAAATGATCCAAGTATTTTTTTAAAAAATACTTTTTTAGGAGGAAATCTAGGGTTAGGTATAGATTTTGGACTTACTTATAGCATATCACCACAATTACAGTTTTCGGGAAGTTTGTTAGATATTGGTTTTGTAAATCATAAAAAGAACATTAAAAATACAATAACAGAAGGTAGTTTTACTTTTGAAGGAATAGAGTTTGAGTATGATGCCAATAATAGTAGTTATTGGGAAGAATTAGATGCAGCTTTTAAAGAACAATTACCAACCATAGAAAATCAAGAATCTTATATTTCTTGGAGGCCTGCAAAATTAAATGCAGCAATAAAATATAGCTTTGGTAATAAAAGAAGCAAATACTGTTATGATAGTACTTATAAAGATTTTTATACAGATGCTTTCGGTGCTCAATTATATTCTGTATTTAGACCCTTGAGACAGCAATTTGCAATTACTGGGTTTTATGAAAAGTCTTTTTCTAATAAATTACATGCAAAACTTACCTATACGATTGATGATTATTCATACTATAATCTTGGAGTAGGAGTTTCTGCTCAAATTTGGAAAATTAATTTTTACGGAATTCTTGATAATATTATGGAAATGTCTGATATTTCGTCATCGAATAACGTTTCTTTACAATTCGGTTTTAACCTATTATTTAATTAAAATGAAAAATACACTAATAACGATATTTTTAATAGCCTCTAACTTTCTTGCATTCGGACAAGAAAAAAAAGTAAACAATTACAAATATATAATTGTACCAGAGCGATTTAGTTTCCTTAAAAAGAACGACCAATACAAGACAAGTTCACTCACAAAATTCTTACTTAAAAAGAATGGTTTTACGGTGATTTTAGATTCAGAAGAGTACCCATTAGAGCTTAAAATCGATCCTTGTAAAGCGTTAAAAGTAAATGTAGTTGATAAGTCATCAATGTTTAAAACAAAGCTGATTATAGAATTAAATAATTGTTTTGATAATGTGGTTTATTCTTCTAAAGAAGGAGGAAGTAGGCATAAAGAATACAAGAAAAGCTTTCAAGAAGCAATTAGAAATGCGCATGAAAGCATGATTGATCTTAAATACGAAGCACTTACTAATGAAGCGGTAGTTAAACAAGAAAAGGTTATTAGCTCCCCTATTATGAGTAAGGAAGTAGTCGCAATAAAAAATACAGCAGTTCTAGTACCATCAAAACAAAAGGAAGTGAAACCTTCTGTAAGTAAGGATTTAAAATCATCGAATACTTTATATGCTCAACCAACTAAAAGTGGTTTTCAATTAATAAACTTAAAACCAGAGGTTGTTTTTTTAATTTTGAATACAAATCTTCAAGACGTATTTATTATTAGAGACAAAAATGGTTTACTTTATAAAAAAGGTACAAATTGGGTTGCTGAATTTTATGAAAATGATAAGTTGGTTAAGAAAAAATATCAAATTAAATTTTAATAATCATATCTATTTTTCCATCTATTTTTTAAAATTTCTCTAAATTGATTTTCTCTTTGGTTTTGTCCAGGTTCATATAGTTTTGTTCCAGAAATCTCTTTAGGCAAAAATTCTTGAGCTATAAAATTGTTTGGGTAGTTATGAGAATATTGATATTCTTTACCATAATCTAGATCTTTCATTAACTTTGTTGGTGCATTCCTTAGGTTTAACGGTACAGATAAATCTCCGGTTTGTCTTACTAATTTTTGAGCTTCTCCGATAGCTAAGTAAGAAGCATTACTTTTTGTTGAGTTTGCTAAATAGACAGCACATTGGCTTAATATTATTCTAGATTCTGGGTATCCTATAATAGAAACTGCCTGAAATGTGTTATTTGCTAAAATTAAAGCAGTTGGGTTTGCGTTACCAACATCTTCAGAAGCTAAAATTAACATCCTTCTTGCTATAAACTTTACATCCTCACCACCTTCAATCATTCTTGCTAGCCAATAAACAGCAGCATTTGGGTCGCTTCCGCGAATAGATTTTATAAATGCCGAAACAATATCATAATGTTGTTCACCGGTCTTATCATATCTAGCGGTATTTTTCTGTATTTTAGATAAGACCAACTCGTTTGTAATTGTAATTTCATCATCAACAGAAACTAATAATTCAAATATATTTAATAGTTTCCTTGCATCTCCTCCAGAAACTTGTAATAAAGCATCTGTTTCTTTTAAAATGATTTTTTTTGTAGAAAGAAATTCATCTTTTTCCATTGCTCTGTGCAACAGCGCAACTAAGTCTTCTTTGTCAAAAGAATTCAAAATATAAACCTGACAACGAGAAAGTAGGGCAGGAATCACTTCGAAACTTGGGTTTTCTGTGGTTGCACCAATTAAGGTAACCCAACCTTTTTCTACAGCACCTAATAATGAATCTTGCTGAGATTTACTGAAACGATGAATTTCATCAATAAATAAAATAGGATTTTTTGCAGTAAATAATCCACCACTTTTTTTTGCTTTTTCAATAACTTCTCTCACATCTTTTACACCAGAACTTATAGCACTTAAGGTGTAAAATGGTCTTTTAGAAACGGTTGCTATAATATTAGCTAGCGTGGTTTTACCAATTCCAGGAGGTCCCCAAAGAATTAAAGACGGTATAATTCCTTGTTTTATTAAATTAGTTAGAACACCATTTTTGCCAACCAAATGTTGCTGACTAATATAATCTTCTAGTGTTTTAGGTCTAATTCTTTCTGCCAAAGGTTCATTCATTGTGCAAAAATAGCAAAGTTTTATGACAGAAGTAGTCATTTTTTAATTTGGTAGCATATTTGTTATTTTTACAACTATGAAAGATGAAAGTCAATTAAAAATATCAAAATCTGTATTTTTCATACCAATACTATATGTCTTTGGTATTTGGTTTATTTATTGGGTTGAAATTTATTTCAACTTCAATTTTAATAAATATGGTGTTCTTCCAAGAGATTTGATGGGGTTAAGAGGGGTTGTATTAAGTCATTTTATACATAGCGATGCAAACCATCTTTTTAGTAATTCTGTTCCGCTATTTGTTTTATTGTTAAGTATCTTTTATTTTTATAAAGACATTGCTTACAAAGTTTTAATCTTTGGTGGAATTTTATCTGGGTTTTTAACTTGGGTTATTGCCAGAGAATCTTATCATATTGGGGCAAGTGGTATTGTTTACCTACTTTTTAGTTTTGTTTTTTTTAGTGGAATTATAAGGAAACATTACAGGTTGGTAGCACTTTCGCTAATTATTATATTTCTTTATGGAAGTATGATTTGGTATGTTTTGCCAATTAAAGATGGCATGTCTTGGGAAGGACATGCGTCTGGTTTTATGATAGGATTATTATTTGCTATTTTCTACAGAAATAAAGGAATAATCAAAGAAGAGCATCAATTTGAAGAAACAGCATTTGATCTTTTGTTTGATGAAAATGGAGAATATGCTCCACCAAAAATAGAGGAGGAGCTAGGTGAAGAAATAAAATAGAGTGTTGCTATTTAGTAACAGGCATTCTTTGTCTTACAGTTTCATATAAGAAAGCTCCACAGGCAACAGATACGTTTAGGGAAGCTATTTCACCTAATAAAGGTAATTTGGCTTTATAATCTACCATTTTAAGGATAGAAGGGTTTACACCTCTATGCTCAGAACCCATAACAATAGCAATTGGTTGGTTTAGGTTAATTTCATATATAGAGTCGTCGGTCTTTTCTGTTGCAGCAACTGTTTTAATTTCTGCGGCTTGAAGTATAAATAAAGCATCTTTAATATGGTCTACTTTACAAATTGGTATTTTAAAAGCTGCACCAGCCGAAGTTTTTATCGTTTCTGCGTTTACAGGAGCACTTCCGTCTTTCTGAATAATAATACCATTAACTCCAGTACACTCTGCAGTTCTTATAATTGCGCCAAAGTTTCTAACATCAGAAAGTTGATCTAACAATAGAAAAAGTGGAGTAGTACCACTTTCTAATGTTTTCTCAATTAACACTTCTAAGTCTTGAAACTCTACAGGAGATATTTGTGCAACAGCACCTTGGTGGTTACCGTTTTTAGACAAACGATTTAACTTTTCTACGGGTACCATGCTTGTAGAAAGTTTCTTTTCTTTGATTAAGTTATTTAATTCAAAAAAAAGATTTCCTCTCAATTCTTTTTGTAAATATACTTTGTTAATTGTTGAACCACTTTCAATTGCTTCAATAATAGCTCTTATTCCGAAGATGGTTGTTGTCTCTTTTGTTTCTGTTGTCATAATGCAAATTTAAACGAAAAAACCCAAAAGATATTAATCTTTTGGGTTTTTAAATACTCAATTTATTATCTAATAATTAATCTTTAACAAGAGTCATTGTTTGATTTGAAAAGATTGGTGCAACAGTATAGCTTAAGGTAATTGTACCTGTTGTCTCATCTACAGTTCCTGAACCTCCAGATGTATAACCTGCAAAATTATTTGTTATATATGTACCTGTAACTCCAATTTTACCACAAATATCTGATATGTAAAACTCATAAGCGGTACCTAAGTAATTATCACGTGAAACAGTGTATACACCAGGACCATCTTCTGTTATTGTTACATTACGTTTACTACCATCTGAAAAAGTGTAGTTACCCGCCAATGATGAAGGGCATATTGCTTGTAATGTAACAACCGTTTTATTACTATCAGAAACAGTTTGCGTAGAAGAATCTATCTGTATAACAGCTGTTAATGGATTTGCTGAATCTAATTCAGCAGAATTTACCATAATCTTAGCCACTGCAGTTTGTGAACCAGCAGGAATCGTAAAAGTAGTTTGTTCTATTGAAAATTCTTTTCCTTCTGTCGCTGTAGAAGATGCAGTATCTACAGAGATAGTTATTGTTACATCTTCATTTAATGGAGTACCATCTGCCCCCTTATATTCAATAGGTACTTCGTATTCATAAACAATACCTGTACCGTCTTGTAGAAAATTATTTGTAACTTCTTTCTTTGAAAATTGGGTTACTATTGGTCCTTTACCAAAGTCAACCGCTTCTTCATCTAAACATGATGTAACTGTAAAAGCTACTAACATCATTAGAATTAATTTATTTATCGTTTTTTTCATTTTTGTATATTTTAAAATTAAGCATTTGAATTATTTCCAAAAAGGATTTGAAGTAAATGCATCTGTTCTCGTTTGAGCAGGAACATTTTCTGAATTTCTACCAACTTCAGAAGAAGGGTATAAAAGTCTTACAGGTCTTACGCCGTCAGAATCAGAAGGAATTGGTAAACTTGAAGGGAAACCCGTTCTTGTCAACTCAACCCAAGATTCAATGGCATTTGTTCCGTTAGAAGCAATCCATTTTTGTGTAATAATAGCTTCAATTTTATCAGGTGAACTAGCCCATCCCATATTTGGTAAAGCTTGACCATAATAAGTTTGTGCTTCATTAACGGCATCAGGTACACCTAAATATGTAAATGATTCTTCAATTGCAGATTCATACATTGCTTGAGCACCAGCATCACCACCAGAAATATAACCTCTTACCATAGCTTCAGCTTGTAACAATAAGCTTTCAGATAACATAAAAATTGGTTGATCTTGAGTAGAGCTTTTTAATAATCCTGGACCTATGTGTGATAAATCATCAGAAGTAAAGCCAGTACCAGGTAGAATTGTTGTTTGCTCAACACCTTTATAACCTCCATCTTCTGCTTCAGAATACAATCTCAAATATCTTTTATCATTAGTCCCTATTAAATAATCTATAGCATAATCAGAAGCTACAGTAAAATCATTAGCATCTGTAATCTCACCAGCAACATCTTTACCATAAGCTGCAAATAAAGGATTCTGCTTATCTTGAACATCAAGATACCCAGGGTTTGTGTTTACATCACTAGCAATATAACCAGCACCATTAGCATTAATTTTAGCAACTTCACCAATAATATATGCGTCTTGCCCAGTATTACTTAATCTTACAAGCATTCTAAGTTTAATTGTATTAGCAAATTGTGCCCAATTTGTCATATCACCTCCAAAAATGATATCAGCATCCGAAGGGTTTTCATATATAGTTCCTGCTAAACTTAAAGCTTTAATAGACGTTGCTGTTAATTGGTCTATAATAGATTTGTAAACTGTTTCTGCATCATCATATTTTGGAGTAGTATTTTCTCCTCTTAATCCTGCTTCAGTGTAAGGAACGTCTCCATAAATATCTAATAAATATTGATATTGAAAAGACTTCAACGTTTGAGCAATTACCTTGTAAGCACTATAGTCTATAACTCCATCTTCATATTCTGCTATGTAATTCAAATTTTTGAATATTTGATTAAAAGACGTTTCAAAAATAGTAGTATAAAAACCTGCAGTAACATTGTATCTTAATAAATCTTCTTGTGCAGACCAATTTGAAGGTACAGAGTAATTATAAACCATAAAGTTCCCCAAGTAGTTCATCGATGTAGCATTTAATGCTGCATGATAAGTTTGCGCTACAGGTAATGTTAAGCTGGGCTTTGAAATCGTAGGATTATCAGGACTTTCATTTACGTCTAAAAAGTCATCACAACCTAGTGTTATTATCGAAATAGATAATAATAGAAAAATTTTGATTTTATTTATTGTTTTCATTATTTTATTTTTTAAAATTTAACATTTAATGTTAACCCAAATTGTCTTGTAGGTGGTGTTTGAGCCTGAGTTCCAATACCAATAGCGTTACCTTCGGTGAAATTAAATTCAGGATCTGTATAAACATTAGAATCTGGACGGAATGTAAATAAATTTCTACCGTAAGCTCCTATAGATAAATCACTAACTCCAATAGCATCTATTACATCTTTATTAAAACTATATGATAATAACACTTCTCTTATTTTAATAATAGATGCATCAGTTACATAGTTAGATTTAACGTTATTATAAGCACTCCAAAATGCATTACCTCCATTTGAAGTTAATCTATTTGTGTTTTCTACAAAACCAGTACCTCCATCAGAGTATACAGAGTTAGGAAATACAAAAGGTTGTCTTCCAGAAGTTGCACTATGTTGTGTAAGTCCTGTAAATTCTAAAGCATCTACTATACCGTTAAAAAATACTGCCCCAGTTCTATAATCCATTACAGCATAAAAAGTAAAGTTTTTATATTTTAAAGTAGTATTAAAACCCATTGTTGCAGTAGGACTAGTTTGACCTTGGTCTACATTTCCTGCGGCTTGTATAGGGTCTCCGTTAGCACCAACAACAACTCTACCTTGAGAATCTCTTTCATAATCAGTTGTGCTAATCATTGGGTATGGTGAACCAACTCTAGCAATAATTTGTGCATCTGCAAAACCACCTAAATCTACTTTATCTACACCATCTTTTAAAGAAATTACTTCTGATTTATATCCAGAATAGTTAAGACCTAAGTCCCAAGTAAAGTCTTCACTTCTTATTAAAGTACCACTTAAATCTACCTCTATACCTAAATTTTGAATTTCTCCAATATTAGTATATAGTCTTGTTGCACCGGATGCAGTAGAAATGTTTACTGGTGCTAATTGATCTGTTGAATTTGTTTTATAACCAGTAATGTTAGCATTTACTCTATTCTTGAATAAACGGAAGTCTAGTCCTGCTTCAAGAGAGGTTGTAAATTCTGGATTTAACTCAGGATCAGCAACTGTAGACGATTGAGATAAACCAACAGTATTACCGTAAGGGTAATTATCTGGCACAAAAAAGATATTATTAGCTGCATAAGCTGCAGGGTCATTACCTGTTTTTGTAATATTAAAACTAGCCTTTAAAAAGCTTAAACCATTATCTGAAGTTATTGCAGGAAAAGCTTCTGAAGCTACAAATGACACACCAGCACCAGGATAGAAATATGAATTATTATCAGTTGGTAGCGTAGAAGTAAAATCGTTACGACCAGTAAGGTTTAAGAATAAAAAATCTTTAAATCCTAGTGTTACATCAGCATAAACCGCCATCTTTCTTAATTGAGAATAAGATTCATCACCAACTAATTCACCAGATCTTGTAGATACATTATAGAAATCTGGAATAAATAAATTTGTACCAGAAACATTTATTTCTTTACCTGAAGTCATTCTCATATTATGCCCCACAGTTGCATTAATATTAAAATCTGTACTTACATCTTTTTGATAATTTACAATAAAATCAGTATTTATTCTTGTAGATGTACTTAATCCATCAGCATTACTAGGTCCATAAGGATCCATGTTAGCGTATGCGTCACCAAGTTTAAAAGCATAATTAAATCCTCCAAATTCTCTTGTAGTTTCGTTAGTTCCAGAAGTGTAACCTGCTCTTAAAGTTGCTTTTAAATTATCTGTAAACTTATACTCTGCATCAGCAATAAGAGTAAACTCTGTATAATCAGCATAATTTCTTTGAGTATCAATTATAAAGTATGGGTTTTCATAAAATCTAAAGTACGAAACTTCATTTCTTGTAAACTCACCATCTCTCCAGTTTTTCATTTCGCTTAATGGAATATGAAGTGGTGTGTTAAGCACGTTCCAGTATACAGGTCTTCCTTGTCTACCCCCACTACCAACAGTGTTACTGTGAGATCTGTAGAAAGAAAAGTTCCCTCCAACTTTTAAATTCCCCATTTGCTTGCTAGATTTTAATCTAAAGTTAGTTCTATTGAACTTGTCTTTAGGTACAATCCCAGAAACGTTAGTTTGATCAAGAGACATTAGAAAATCACCAGTTTCATCACCAGCACTTAAACTAACACCATGTCTTGTAGTAACTCCAGTATCAAAGAAGTTTTTGTTTCTATCTTTAATAGGAGAAAATGGAACTTGCCAAACCCTACCATCATCATAAGTTTCACTAGCATCAACTAATCTTCCATCAAAACGTGGCCCCCAGTTTACGTTTTCAAGTGGGTAAAGTGTTCCGTCAGGGAAACCACCAGCACCAAACTCTTGTTGAAATTCTGGTAAGTATGCCACAGACTCCATTTGTAATGTAGAAGTGTATGTTACACTAAGTTTACCTTTACCTTTTTTTGTAGTGATTACCAAAACACCGTTTCCTGCATCCGAACCATATAGAGCAGAAGCATTTGCACCTTTTAAAACAGTAATATTTTGAATATCATCAGGACTAATTCTGTCAATAGCATTTCTTGATGACGGGTAACCATCAATTACAATTAATGCTTGGTTATTTCCCAATAACGATCTATTACCTCTTAAAACAACTCTAGTAGAAGGGTTAACTCCATTGTTAATTGTGTTAATTTGAAGTCCAGAAACTTTACCTACCATAGCTGTAGCAACATTTACAGCTTTTGTTTTTGTTAAATCATCTGATTGTACTGTTTGTACAGAATACGATAACTCTTTTGGTTTTCTTTTAATACCTAAAGCAGTAACAACTATCTCGTTTAAAACATTCTCTCCTTGTTTCAAAGTTACGTTTACAGTAGAAGAGCTTCCTACAGTTTTTTTAACTGGACTATAGCCTAAATAACTAAAGATGATTACATCACCTTCTTTTGCTCTAATAGAGTACTTCCCATTAAAATCAGTTTGAGTACCTGTACTGGTTCCTTGTATTAAAATACTAGCACCTGGTAATGGCCCTAATTCTTCTGAAACAGTACCCGAAACCGTTTTTTCTTGTGCAAAGGTAATTTGCACGACTAACGCTAGTAATAGCGTTAAAAATCCATTAAACTTTGTTTTCATTGTATAATTATTTGAATTAATTAGTTCCAAAAGTCTTAAATAAAACTTAAATAAACAATTTTTTAACATTAAATTTTAATATAATCTATATGTATTCTAAGTTATCTTAAGATTAAAAGTGTGTTTTCCAGTTAATAAATATTTTAAAGTCTTTGAAATCAGTCTTTTTAGTTTTATTTTATCCAATGGATGCCTTAATATTTATTTGTGAATCCTTTGTGTTAAATAAATAACCCATACCTAATCCTAAAAGATTCTTTTGTATACTCTCAGTTTTATACTAGCAATATATGTAATGGAGTATAAATATGAATTTTCTGATGTAAGGTACCTGTATTCGATGTTTTGCACAATAAATTTCTTAACAAAGATACTTTGTTCATTAAATCCCCTCATGAAGCTCTTTCCTTCAACTCGAAATAATTCGTTTTTAAAATAGTTTACAGAATTTAATAGGCCTATTTTGTTTTTTAAGTAGATGCTATTTCTTTTATTTAAATTGACTAAATAAGAAATTGTTGATTCTAGTTTAATTTACAAGAATAATTTTAATGTTTATATGAAATTGAATGAAATGTTTATAATCGATGAATGAAATAGTTAGTAAATCATTAACTCTATATTTAGCTAAATTTTAAGTTTTATTTTTTTATTAATAGTTTTGTTTAAAAAGCTTCTAAGCTATTGCTAAGTCTCTTTTGTCTACATTTAGCTATGAGTTTTATACACATATCTTTTTTTGGTTTGTATTTGTAAAACTTTTTTTTTGATAATCTGTAGTAATTCATAAAATAATATTATCTCTGTTTTTTTTGTAAGTATAATATATTTGCAGTCTTGCTAAGTTTTTTTTCTATGCTAAATCTTATCTCTTTAAAATGTAGTTTTTTTTCATGGTCTATATTAAAAAAACACCTCAATGAAATTTTTCATTGAGGTGTTTAAAATGTTATTTAGTTACTCTATTTTAGTGAAATGGTAATACTTCGGTAGAGGTTTTGTTTGCAACTAGAATAGCAGTTAAATCTATTGCTGTTGTGGCAACATTTAAACCTTTAACATAAGTAATAGTATCTAAGTAAGCGCTTACAGCACTAATAAAAGTAGGTATTGCTGCTACTGTACTGGGGCTCCCTCAGATACATTTTTCATTTTGTAATATTTCATTTTCGTTGATAGCCAACTTAACTCCCATATCTACAAATCTAAGACCTTCTGCAATAAATACTTCTTGTCTAGTTCTGTATAAAAGTTCTAATGCAGCTCTCCTAAAGTCATTGCATCAATAGCTGCTTGTGTTAAAGAGGTGCCGGAAACAGCAGGAACACCAACGTTTTCAGTTTGTCTGTTTAATACGAGTCCGCTTCTTCCATTTACAACAATCGTTTATTTATTTGGTCTTGATCCTTCATCACGGTGAGTTCTATCTTATACTTTATCGTCAAAATCTCGAACTTCTCTAGTGGAAATTACTGCGAGCAAACTTTCAAGATTTGTTTGTGCTCCAGCAGGGTTGTTGCTTGATAAGTTTGCTTCAGCCATTATTAAATATGCTTCTTCTACTTTTAAATAATGCATAGAAGGGTCTTTTTCCACTGTTAAGAATGAATATTTAGGACCTAAAAAATCCAATGTAGGCAAAGGTTGAAAATTATCAAAAGTTGCTTTCTGTAACAACGCAGATTCCATTGTGTTAGGGGAGTCGTTTAATTGATCAAATTGAGCAAATCTTGTAGTAGTAGCGCTTAGGTTTATTGCTTTCTGCGCAAATGATACAGCTTCCGTTTTATTCCCTAATAGATAATGTGCTCTAGCTTGCGCTAAATGATATTCTGGTTTTGGAAATTTAGCAATTGCAGCCTGAAAAGAAGTAACCGCACTTTGTAAATTATTAGCAGAACTTACAGGAACCCCTATAGTTTCTTGTGGTAATACAGAATAGTACATTCCAGATAACAATCTAGAGAAACCTAAGTAAAAATTAAATTCAGCTTCTAATTCAGCTGTATACTCAGTGTCTCCTGGACCTACTTGTTCTAATCAAAATATTGCCATTTTAGCAACTCTTGCAATCTCATTATGAGCATCTCTAATGTTAGGATCTGTAGTTCTAATGTCTAAACTATCTAAAAATTGACTATAGAAAGTCTGATCATTCATATAATTATCAGAACCTAATTCTGCTAATATTAATATATCGTTAAAAGTTCGTGAAATTTCGCGTTCAATACCCAAAGCCCAAATAGTAGCTGAATTAGGTTGACCGACAACAGAAGTTTCAGAAAGGGTCGGATTCTCTACATTTGTAAAGTCCACAACATCTTTAAAATCATCAGTACATGAACTCAAAAGTAATAATGCAGATGATATAGTTAAAATTATTTTTTTCATTTTTGTGTAAATTTAAATTTAAGTGAGGTCATAAAGATTCTTGGTGCCGACTCGGTACCATATGTGAAACCACCACTGTTAAAACCATTTTGAGCACTAATACCTGAACCTGTTGTTTCAGGGTCAAAAGTACCAGCTGTCCAGTTAAGAAGGTTTGTTACTGTAACACCAAGATGAACATTTTCAAAAACTCTTAAAGCTTTACCAAAATTATAAGTCAAACCAATGTTTCTTATTTTAACATAATCATTGTCAAATGTAAAGTAATTTACATAGTTAAAAGGAGATGTTGCACCTACTAAATCATTTGGGACGCCTGTATCATCAACACCTCTTAAGTGTCTTAATAAGAAGTTTAAGTCAACTATTTTGCCACCAAATTGATAATCACCAGTTACAAAAAAGTCAAGTTTATCCCATGTATAGTTCAAACCAAAAGATCCAAAAATAGGTGCAAAAGTATCTCCTAATGCAGCATTAGGTGTAAATTTGTAAGTACCTCTCAAATACCCTAAGCTTTGTCCTTCTTCAATCCATGAACCAATCACACTAAAACCACCTACATTAAATGCAGGTGCTCCATCACTACTTTTCCAAAAGTTATCATTTGTATTGTAAGAAAAATTAAACTTTAAATTGTGTTTTTCTGTTTGTACAATTGTTGTGTTTATAGCAAATTCCCAACCTGTATTTTGTATTTCACCAATGTTTTGTACCTGTGCTAAAAGACCAGAAGAAGGTGGTTGACTAGGTGTAATAAGTGTATCATTAGTAACTGCCTTATAGTAGGTTCCACTTAGGTTAATTCTATTATTTAAAAAACCTAAATCTAACCTAAATTCATTAGTTACCACTATTTCTGAAACTAACTCATTGTTACCTGGTTGGTCAAAACGAAATGCTGGAGCTCCTAAAAAAGATTCTAAAGCAAAGGTTTTATCTTGTGAAAATGGTTGAGCAAAATTTGATGACTCTCCGTAATTCGCTCTAACTTTAATATTAGAAATAATATTATTTATTTCACTGTCTTTATAGAAGTCATGATCAGAGATATTGTATGTAATACCTTTTTTAGGTAAAAATAATGCATCTGTATTTGATCCTGCAGAAGTATTATAGTCTAATCTTCCTCCAAATTTCACAAAAGTAACATCATAAATACCTATGTTTTTCAAAAGGTATAAACCATAATTAGCATTCTCTAGTGTAAAATCACTTCCGTTATTGTAGGGAAAAAATTGATAGAAGTTGTTCCATCTACATCACTAGAACCATCTAGTCTATTTTGTCTATCTGCAGTTCTAAAGAAATTTCCACCAAGCATCGTTACAAATGAAAAATCTTGAAGACTAGCTCTATGTTTAAAGTTTAGGTTTGAAGTAAGAGTAAAAGAATTTCTTAAAACCCTGTTTAATGACGCTTGATCTGTTGTACCTTCTGGCTAAGAATCTAAAGCAACAAGCAATGCATTTGTGTCATTTTCTTCTTGTTTTGATGATTTTTGATCGATACCAATTGTAAAATTAGATTGAAATGAATCGTTAAATTCATATTTAAAATTATTGGATGCTGTAAAACGGATTGTAACTCCAGTAATATCAACTAAACCTCCTATTTTTCTAGCTCTATCACGTTCAACTAGCCAATCAGCCTCAGATAAAGCATCTAAATCTCCTCTAGCTTCTCCTTCAAAACCAGAAAATCTTGAAAAACTTGTATTTGCACTAAAATCTAAATTAGATTGAAAACCTGTGTAAGAAGATGAACCTTGATATTTCAATTTATCAGTTACTTTAGCACTTAGTCCAAAGGTAAGACTTCTTTTTATTTGCTCATTTAAGTCATTAAAAGAATCATCTTTGTACAAACTTCCACCAAAGTTATAGGTTACTTTGTCATTTCCTTCATTTATACCAACTCTATATTCTTGTGCAATTCCTGCCTCAAAAATAGCTTCTGCGGTTCTGTTATATTTTAAATAATCATCAGTAGCTTTTATAACTCCTAATCTGCTTTCTACAAAAATAGAAGTTTTTCCATTTTTCCATTTTTTAGTGATTATTTGTATTACGCCGTTTGCTGCATCTGCACCATATAATGTAGTAGAGGCACCACCTTTAATGACTCAATTCTTTTAATAGATTCTGTTGGAATATCAGCTAAAGCAGAGACACTAGCCCTACCTGTATCAAGACCTGTACTTGGATTCGAGTTTAGATTATCAACACGAATACCATCTACAATCATAACTGGAGTAAATGAAGAAGCTGCTGAAATTGCACCCCTTGTTCTTATTATTGATGCTGTACTTGGCTGACCAGAGCTTAACCTTATGTGTGCACTTGGTGTTGTTGACTGTAATAAGGCATCAATTTGAGTAGATGGCAATTTATCGATTTAATCAGAATTCAATACATCTACAGTGGTTGATAGCTTTCTTTTTTGAATACCTGAACCTTGACCTGTAATAATAATTTCATCTAAAATATTTACATCTTCCTGTAATTTGATGTTAATGACATTAGAATTACCTATTGTCTTATTGACAACTTTATACCCTAAATATCTAAAAACAAGAACATCTCTAGTTTTAGCTTTTACAGAATAATTTCCGTCGAAATCTGTATCAGTACCCTTGATTAAAATACTAACTCCTGAGTAAGGGACCTGATGCATCAGATACTTTTCCAGAAACCGTTTTTTCTTGTGCAAAGGGTATTTGCATTGCCAACGCTAAGAACAGCGTTAAAATTCTATTAAACTTTGTTTTTATTTTATAATCACTTGAATTAATTACTTCAAATATCTTAATATTTTGTTAAATAAACAATGTAAATGTTAAAGTTTGTGTTAGGGCCGGAAATAAGTTAAAAAAAGTTTGTCCATTTAATTAAGAGTTGAGTGTTCTTTGTATTTAATGAGTTTTTGGTATTAGTTCCAATTATGGTTGATATGTTAATTTGAGAATTCTTAGAGTTAAATAAATAGCCGAGTCCTAAACCTATTAATTTTTCATTGTTATTAGTTGTTGATATTAATGCTAAATCAGTAACAGAGTATATAAATGAATTTTCTGATGTAAGGTATCTGTATTCAATGTTTTGAAGAATATAGCTTTTAACAAATATGCTTTGTTTGTCAAATCCCCTGATTGTGTTCCATCCTCCAATTCTAAATAATTCATTTTCAAGATAGCTTTCAGAATTCAATAAACCTGTTTTGTTTTTTAGATACATACTATTTCTTTTATTTAAATCTAGTAAATAAGAAATTGTAGACTCTAGCTTAACTTGGTTAATTGAGGTGTTGTCACTTTTCCTTTTCCCAAATGATGGAGTAATATTTAGATAGAAGGCGTCGTTTCTGAAAATATCGTTTTTTGGTATACTGTATTGAAATCCCAAACCGAAAAAAGAACTTTTGTAAGTTTCAATTTTATTTGATGTTGTTTTTATTAATTTTTCTGAGTTTTCAGATGAAAAAGATAAGAATAGAGTCGTGTTATTTCTTATCTGATATTGAAGATGAGAACTGAATTTTGTATTTAAAAAAGTTGAATCTTGTTTATAGATAGAGAAATTTAATTCAGTAGATAGTTTTGTGTTAAAAATATATGGTTTTTTTGAAGTTATTGACAACTCCTGTCTTTTTTCTTCATAACTGTTCCATAATAGGTTTAAACTTTCGCCTGTATTTAATATGTTCTTCAATTTTAAATCTAAGTACCCGTTAAATTGTAATTTTCCGTTTTCTTGAGATGAAAAATTTATAAGTCCATCAAAACTATTTACTTTGTTTTTTCTTAAATAGACATATATATAAGTAGAATCTTTTGTAAATAAAGCTTCTGGAGATTTAATTTCTGATGCAAAGTCTAAGTTTTGTGATAATTTAGAAATTTCAGTTAATTTATTTTTAGTAAACGTTGTGTTGTTATTTATGTCGAAGTAGTTTTTAATAAAAGAATTCGGAAAATTATTATAGCCTTTAAATAATAATTTATTCACTTTTCTTTCTTTAGTTTTTTTATAATTAATTTCAGCGAATAGTGTTCGATTTTTAATTGTGATGTTTTGTAATTTAATTTTAGAGAATGAGTCGCCTTTGTCTTCAAGTTCTTTGGAGATTTTATTTATAACGCCTTCTAGTTTCTCGATGGGGATTTTAAGATTATTGTTTAAGAAATTAAAATTTCTAGAAATTATTGGAGGTAGGTTTTTATGTTTTAGACTTACTGAATCTATTTTTTCATTTAAATTAAAATGAGCTGAGTATTTTTTTCTTTTTAAAGTTATGCTGTCTAAAGAACTTAAAAAATAGCCATTTAATTTAATAAGTTTATGAATTTTGGTTAACTCATTATATATCGAGGTTGAATCTCCATGTTTTTTTTTGAAGCTAATTTGAGATAAAAATTTTTTTTCAAGTTTCTTTTCTGATGATAGTTCTAAATTGAAGGTTTGAGATAAAAACCCAGGAATAAAACTAAAAACAATTATTAATGTAAGAATATGTGCTTTTTTCTTATTCAATTGCTAGGTGTTTTGGTGTTCAAATGTATTTAAAAATACGGTTAATCATAAAAATATTAATACTTTTTTAAAAAATAACTTCCTGATATTTGAATAATTAGAAATTAATTGTACATTTGCAGACTCTTAAAAAAGAGACAAGTTTAATATAAACGAAAAACAGCAATTATTTAGTATGCCTACTATTCAACAATTAGTTCGTAAAGGAAGAACCAAAATAACTAAGAAGAGTAAATCGGCTGCTTTGTCGTCTTGTCCTCAAAGACGTGGAGTTTGTACTCGTGTTTATACTACAACGCCAAAGAAACCTAATTCAGCAATGCGTAAAGTTGCCAGAGTTAGATTGACAAATGGTAATGAGATAAACGCATACATTCCAGGTGAAGGACATAACTTACAGGAGCATTCGATAGTATTAGTTAGAGGTGGAAGGGTAAAGGATTTGCCAGGAGTTAAATACCACGTAGTACGTGGTGCATTAGATACTGCAGGAGTTGAGGGTAGAACCCAACGTAGATCTAAGTACGGAGCAAAACGCCCAAAAAAGTAAATTAGTAACTTTTTTAATGTAAAGACATGAGAAAAAGAGCAGCAAAAAAAAGAGTCTTATTGCCAGACCCTAAATTTAACGATCAGTTAGTAACACGATTCGTAAATAATTTAATGTGGGCGGGTAAGAAGTCAGTAGCTTTTAAAGTATTTTATGATGCGTTAGACATTGTAGAGGAAAGAAAAGGTGAAGAAGAAAAATCAGCTTTAGAAATTTGGAAAGATGGTTTGTCAAATGTAATGCCGCATGTAGAGGTAAGATCTCGTCGTGTTGGTGGTGCAACTTTTCAAATCCCTATGCAAATTAGACCAGACCGTAAGGTTTCTATGGCTATTAAATGGATGATTCTGTATACTCGTAAAAGAAACGAGAAAACAATGGCACAGCGTTTAGC
Organism: Polaribacter sp. ALD11; assembly: GCF_002831685.1. Taxonomy (NCBI): domain Bacteria; kingdom Pseudomonadati; phylum Bacteroidota; class Flavobacteriia; order Flavobacteriales; family Flavobacteriaceae; genus Polaribacter; species Polaribacter sp. ALD11. The sequence continues at coordinate 3,415,864 of NZ_CP025119.1, forward strand.
TGCTGAGATTTTAGCTGCGGCTAAAGAAGAAGGTGCTGCTGTTAAAAAACGTACAGATACTCACAAAATGGCAGAAGCTAATAAAGCATTCTCTCACTTTAGATTTTAATAGAAATGGCTAGAGATTTAAGATTAACAAGAAATATTGGAATTGCAGCACATATTGATGCTGGTAAAACCACAACAACAGAACGTATCTTGTTTTATACAGGTGTTTCTCATAAGATAGGAGAGGTGCATGATGGAGCGGCTACGATGGACTGGATGGAGCAAGAGCAAGAAAGAGGTATTACAATTACCTCTGCTGCGACTACTTGTGAATGGGATTTTCCAAAAGAAAATGCAGAACCTACTCCAGATACACAAGCATACCATTTTAATATTATTGACACTCCAGGTCACGTAGATTTTACTGTAGAAGTGAATAGGTCTTTACGTGTTTTAGATGGGTTAGTGTTCTTGTTTTCAGCAGTTGATGGTGTAGAGCCACAATCTGAAACTAACTGGAGATTAGCTGATAACTATAAGGTGCCTAGAATTGGATTCGTTAATAAGATGGATCGTCAAGGGTCTGACTTTTTAAAGGTTTGTCAACAGGTTAAAGATATGTTAAAGTCTAACGCAGTGCCAATTGTTTTAAATATTGGTGATGAGGATGAGTTTAAAGGTATTGTAGATTTAGTGAAAAACAGAGCTATTGTATGGCATGAGGATAACTTCGGAGCTACATTCGATGTTGTTGCTATCCCAGACGACATGAAAGATGAAGTACGTAAATATCGTGCTTTATTAATCGAAGAAGTAGCTAGTTATGATGAGAACTTATTAGAAAAATTCATGGAAGATGAAGATTCTATTACAGAAGACGAAGTGCACAATGCATTAAGAGCTGCTGTTATGGATATGGCTATCATTCCAATGGTTTGTGGTTCTTCATTTAAAAATAAAGGTGTTCAGTTTCTTTTAGATGCTGTATGTCGTTACTTACCTTCTCCAATGGATAAAGAAGGTATCATAGGTGTAAACCCAGATACAGAAGAAAAAGAATTACGTAAGCCAAGTGTAGATGAGCCGTTTGCTGCTTTAGCATTTAAAATTGCTACAGACCCGTTTGTTGGTCGTTTAGCTTTCTTTAGAGCTTACTCTGGTCGTTTGGATGCAGGTTCTTATGTTCTAAATAACCGTTCAGGTAAAAAAGAACGTATTTCTCGTATCTATCAAATGCATGCGAATAAGCAAAACGCAATTGATTATATCGAAGCTGGAGATATTGGTGCTGCTGTAGGTTTTAAATCTATTAAAACAGGAGATACTTTAACTGCTGAAAAATTCCCTCTTGTATTGGAGTCTATGGATTTTCCAGATCCAGTTATTGGTATTGCAGTTGAGCCTAAAACAAAAGCGGATGTAGATAAATTAGGAATTGGACTTGCTAAGTTAGCAGAAGAAGATCCTACTTTTACAGTTCGTTCAGACGAAGCTTCAGGACAGACTATTATTTCTGGAATGGGTGAGTTACATTTAGATGTACTTGTAGATCGTCTAAAACGTGAGTTTAAGGTTGAAGTTAACCAAGGTCAGCCACAGGTGGAATATAAAGAGGCTATTACTGCAGAAGCAGAACATAGAGAGATTTATAAGAAACAATCTGGTGGACGTGGTAAATTTGCTGATATTGTATTTACTATTGGACCTGCAGATGAAGGTGTTCAAGGTTTACAGTTTGAATCTGTTATTAAAGGTGGAAACGTACCTAGAGAATTTGTTCCTTCTGTAGAGAAAGGATTTAAAGAAGCTATGAAAAACGGTCCTTTAGCAGGATACGAAATGGATTCAATGAAAGTTACTCTAAGAGATGGGTCTTTCCACGCTGTGGATTCTGATGCATTATCTTTTGAACTAGCTGCAAGAATGGGATATAAAGCTTCTGCAAAATCTGCAAAAGCAAAAATAATGGAACCATTAATGAAATTAGAAGTGTTAACTCCAGAGGAGAACATGGGAGATATCGTTGGTGATTTAAATAGAAGAAGAGGTCAAGTAAACGACATGAGTGATCGTAATGGGTCTAAAGTTGTTAAAGCTTTAGTGCCGTTATCTGAAATGTTTGGTTACGTTACTGCTTTAAGAACAATGTCTTCTGGTAGAGCAACTTCTACTATGGAATTTTCGCATTATTCAGAAACTCCTTCAAATGTATCAGAAGAAGTTATCGCTAAATCTAAAGGTTAATCTCTAAATAATATAAGATGAGTCAAAAAATTAGAATTAAATTAAAGTCTTACGATTACAATTTAGTAGATAAATCTGCTGAAAAAATCGTAAAGACGGTAAAAAGTACTGGAGCTGTTGTAAACGGACCAATACCATTACCAACGCATAAAAAGATTTTTACTGTATTACGTTCTCCACACGTAAACAAGAAATCTAGAGAGCAATTTCAATTATCTGCTTACAAAAGATTATTAGACATCTATAGTTCTTCTTCGAAAACTATTGATGCTTTAATGAAACTTGAGTTACCAAGTGGTGTTGAAGTTGAGATTAAAGTTTAAGTAAAATATTAACTTTCGGTTTAATTTTGTTAAACCGAAAGTTTTTTATACTTTTGCAACCCGAATTAGAGTAGGGTGATACTGTTTTTGATGTTTAATTCATAAATAGTGACATGTCCAGAGCGTTTCGCAAAGGAAAAACGGAAAAAAACAAAATCAGCGTTGAATTTGTTTGCGCTGTTTTTTTTGGTCGAAATTTAAAGGGCTAAAATGAAACAATTGTTTCGAAAAATAAATTATTAATATAGACGCGCTGGATAATTAAATCTATCGTCTAAAATTTTAACTAAATGTCTGGGTTAATAGGAAGAAAGATTGGGATGACCAGCTTATTTGATGAAAACGGGAAGAATATTCCTTGTACAGTAATCGAAGCAGGTCCTTGTGTTGTTACCCAAGTCAGAACCGAAGAGGTTGACGGCTACAATGCGTTACAGCTTGGTTTCGATGACAAAAAAGCAAAGAGTTCTAACAAAGCGTTAGATGGGCACTTTAAAAAGGCTGGCTCTACTGCTAAGAAGAAAGTCGTTGAATTTCAAGGGTTTGAAGGAGAGTATAAATTAGGAGATTCTATATCTGTAAGTCACTTTGAAGAAGGTGAGTTTGTAGATGTTTCTGGTGTTTCTAAAGGTAAAGGTTTTCAGGGTGTTGTAAAACGTCATGGATTTGCTGGTGTTGGTCAAGCAACCCACGGTCAACACAACCGTTTAAGAGCTCCAGGTTCAATTGGTGCTGCATCTTATCCTGCAAGAGTATTCAAAGGAATGCGTATGGCAGGTAGAATGGGTGGAGATAAAGTGAAAGTACAAAACTTAAGAGTATTAAAAGTAGTTGCTGAAAAGAACTTACTTGTTGTTAAAGGAGCAGTTCCTGGACACAAAAATGCTTTTGTAACTATTCAGAAATAATGAAAGTAGCAGTTTTAGATATTACAGGAAAAGATACAGGTAGAAAGGTTGAGCTTTCTAAGGATGTATTCGGTATAGAGCCTAATGATCACGCTATTTATTTAGATGTTAAGCAGTATTTGGCAAATCAACGTCAAGGAACGCATAAAGCTAAAGAGAGAGCTGAAATTACAGGTTCAACTAGAAAAATAAAAAAGCAAAAAGGAACTGGTACTGCAAGAGCAGGTTCTATCAAGTCTGGTGTTTTTAGAGGTGGAGGACGTATGTTCGGACCAAGACCAAGAGATTATTCTTTTAAATTGAATAAAAACTTAAAGCGTTTAGCACGTAAGTCAGCTTTAAGTATTCAGGCAAATGATAAAAATGTAATAGTAATTGAAGATTTCAGTTTTGAAACTCCAAAAACTAAAAATTTCTTAGACGTTTTAAAGGCGTTAGAGTTAGATACAAAAAAATCATTGTTTGTGTTAGGTAGTGAAAATGCAAATGTGTATTTATCATCACGTAACTTAAAAAAATCTAAAGTAATTAAAGCTTCTGAATTATATACTTATGGTGTTTTAAACACGAATAAGCTTGTGATTACTGAAGGTTCTTTAGAAGATATAAACACAAATTTAAGCAAATAGGGAATCAAAATGAGTATTTTAATAAAACCTATTATTACGGAAAAAGCTACAAACGATAGTGAATTATTTAATCGTTATGCATTTGTAGTAGATAAGAAAGCTAATAAATTAGAAATTAAAGGTGCTGTTGAGGCAGCTTACGGAGTTTCTATTTTAAGTGTAAAAACTTTAAACTACCCAATTCAAAGAAATACTAAGTTTACTAAAAAAGGTTTAGTAACTGGTATTAAGAGTGGGTACAAAAAAGCAATTGTACAGATAGCAGAGGGAGAAAGTATTGATTTTTATAACAATCTTTAAGAAAAGACAAAAATGTCAGTTAGAAAATTAAAGCCAATAACACCAGGTCAGCGTTTTAGAGTTGTAAATGGGTTCGACACCATAACAACTGATAAGCCGGAGAAAAGTTTACTTGCTCCGAAAAAACGATCTGGAGGTCGAAACAATCAGGGAAGAATGACTACACGTAATATCGGTGGAGGTCATAAACAAAAATATCGTATTATCGATTTTAAAAGAGATAAACAAGGTATCCCTGCAACAGTAAAAACTATAGAGTACGATCCAAATCGTACTGCGTTTATCGCTTTACTTAGTTATGCTGATGGTGAAAAACGTTATGTAATAGCACAGAACGGTTTAAAAGTAGGTCAAGTAATCGTTTCAGGAGAAGGTATTAAACCAGAAATTGGAAATGGAATGCTTTTAAGTGAAATTCCTTTAGGAACTACAATTTCTTGTATTGAGTTGCGTCCAGGTCAAGGTGCTGTAATGGCTCGTTCAGCTGGTTCTTTTGCTCAATTATTAGCTAAAGAAAGTAAGTATGCTACTGTGAAACTACCTTCTGGTGAAACAAGATATATCTTGTTAACTTGTATGGCTACAATTGGAGTTGTATCTAATTCAGATCATCAATTACTTGTTTCAGGTAAAGCTGGTAGATCTAGATGGTTAGGTAGAAGACCAAGAGTTAATGCAGTAAGAATGAATCCTGTAGATCACCCAATGGGTGGTGGTGAAGGACGTGCTTCTGGAGGTCATCCAAGATCTAGAAATGGTATTCCTGCAAAAGGATTTAAGACTAGGTCTAAAACCAAAGCTAGTAATAAGTATATTTTAGAACGTAGAAAGAAATAATAAGTTATGGCAAGATCATTAAAAAAAGGACCTTACGTTCACTATAAATTAGAGAAAAAAGTGTTAGCTAATGTAGAAGCTGGTAATAAAACAGTAATTAAAACTTGGTCTAGAGCAAGTATGATTACTCCAGATTTCGTTGGTCAAACAATTGCTGTTCATAATGGACGTCAGTTTGTACCAGTATATGTTACAGAAAACATGGTAGGGCATAAATTAGGCGAATTTTCACCAACACGTTCTTTTAGAGGACATGCAGGTGCAAAAAATAAAGGTAAAAAATAGTAGGCTATGGGAGTTCGTAAAAAAAATATGGCAGATCAGTTAAAGGAAGCTAGAAAGCATCGTGCTTTTGCTAAGCTTACTAACTGTCCTACGTCACCAAGGAAAATGCGTTTAGTAGCAGATCAAGTAAGAGGAGTTGAAGTTGAAAAAGCTTTACAAATCTTAAAGTTCAGTCCAAAAGAAGCATCTATAAACTTAGAAAAATTGTTATTGTCTGCAATTGCAAATTGGCAAGCTAAGAATGAAGATGCAGCAATTGAAGAAGCTGGGTTATTTGTAAAAACTATATGTGTAGATAGCGCAGGAATGTTAAAAAGATTAAGACCAGCTCCTCAAGGGCGTGCTCATAGAATTCGTAAGCGTTCTAATCACGTTACTTTAGAGTTAGGTGCTAAAAATTTAAGTAATCAAGCAAAGTAGAAATGGGACAAAAAACAAATCCAATTGGAAATCGTTTAGGAATCATCAGAGGTTGGGAATCTAACTGGTACGGTGGAAATGACTACGGAGATAAAATTGCTGAAGATTATAAGATAAGAGAGTATATTCATGCTAGATTATCTAAAGCAAGTGTTTCTCGTGTAATTATAGAGCGTACTTTAAAACTTGTAACCGTTACTATTACTACTGCAAGACCTGGTATTATTATTGGGAAAGGTGGTCAGGAAGTAGACAAGTTAAAAGAAGAGCTTAAAAAAATTACAGGTAAAGAGGTTCAAATTAATATTTTTGAAATCAAACGTCCAGAGTTGGATTCTAGATTAGTAGCAACTAGTGTTGCTCGTCAAATTGAAAATAGAATTTCTTACAAGAGAGCTATCAAAATGGCTATACAAGCTACAATGAGAATGAATGCTGAAGGAATTAAAATTCAAATTTCAGGTCGTTTAAATGGAGCAGAAATGGCACGTTCAGAGCATTTTAAAGAAGGAAGAATACCTCTTTCTACGTTTAGAGCAGATATTGATTATTCACTTGTTGAAGCTCATACTACCTATGGAAGATTAGGTATTAAAGTATGGATTATGAAAGGTGAGGTATATGGTAAAAGAGAGTTATCACCATTAGTTGGTTTGTCTAAAAAACAATCTGGTGGTAATAAAGGTGGTGGAGATAGAGGAAAAAGACCGCAACCTCGTAGAAGAAAATAATTTTTAAAATTAGAAATTAAAAATGTTACAGCCAAAAAGAGTAAAATACCGTAAGGTACAGAAGGCGAAAGGAAATATGACTGGTATTTCAGGTAGAGGAAATCAACTTTCTAATGGAATGTTTGGTATAAAATCTATAGACCAGAACTTATTAACTTCACGTCAAATTGAAGCAGCTCGTATCGCGGCAACTCGTCATATGAAAAGAGAAGGTCAGTTATGGATTAAAATATTTCCAGACAAACCTATCACTAAGAAACCTTTAGAGGTACGTATGGGTAAGGGTAAAGGGGCACCAGATCATTTTGTTGCAGTTATTAAACCAGGTAGAATTTTGTTTGAAATTGGTGGTGTACCAATGGATGTTGCAAAAGAAGCTTTACGTTTAGCAGCTCAAAAACTTCCTGTAAGAACGAAGTTTGTAGTAGCAAGAGATTTTGATATTAACGCTTAATTCGGAATAGAATGAAACAATCAGAAGTAAAAGAATTATCTATAGCAGATCTTAATGAGAAGCTTGGAGCGTTGCAAAAGAATTATACTGATCTTAAAATGGCTCACGCAATAACTCCTTTGGAGAATCCATTGCAATTGAGAGGTTTAAGAAGAACTGTAGCAAGAATTGCAACAGAATTAACAAAAAGAGAATTACAATAATTCTATAGTCAGTTTTAAAGATGGAAAAAAGAAATCTTAGAAAAGAGAGAATTGGTGTTGTTTCTAGTAACAAAATGGAAAAATCTATTGTTGTCGCTGAAACTAAAAGAGTAAAGCACCCAATGTACGGAAAGTTCGTATTAAAGACTAAGAAGTACGTTGCACACGACGAAAAGAATGATTGCAACGAAGGAGATACTGTTAGAATCATGGAAACAAGACCTATGAGTAAATCTAAACGTTGGAGATTAGTAGAAATCCTAGAAAGAGCTAAATAATATGTTACAGACAGAATCAAGATTAAAAGTAGCAGATAATACTGGGGCCAAAGAGGTTTTAGTGATTAGAGTTTTAGGAGGAACAAGAAAACGTTACGCAAGTATTGGAGACAAGATTGTTGTATCTGTTAAATCTGCAACTCCTAACGGAACTGTAAAAAAAGGTCAAGTATCTAGAGCAGTTGTTGTAAGAACAAAGAAAGAAGTGAGACGTAAAGACGGATCTTATATTAGATTTGATGATAATGCTTGTGTGCTTTTAAATCCTACAGAGGAAATGAGAGGAACACGTGTATTTGGACCTGTTGCGCGTGAACTTCGTGAGAAACAATTCATGAAAATAGTATCATTAGCACCTGAAGTGCTTTAACATTATAATAAAATGAAGAAGTTTAAAATAAAATCAGGAGATACTGTAAAAGTAATTGCAGGAGATCATAAAGGATCTGAAGGAAAGGTTTTACAAATCATTAAAGACAAAGATAGAGTATTAGTAGAAGGTGTAAACTTAGTTTCTAAGCACACCAAACCTAGTGCACAAAGTCCTCAAGGTGGTATTGTAAAGAAAGAAGCTTCGCTTCACATATCTAATGTAATGTTAGTAGATGAAGGTGTAGCTGTAAGAGTAGGTTATCAGGTTGATGGAGATACTAAAACTAGAGTCTCTAAAAAAACTAAAAAATAAGAATAATCATGAGTTACGTACCAAGATTAAAATCAGAATACAAAGAAAGAGTTGTTAAAGCTCTTACTGAAGAATTCAGTTACAAGAATGTAATGCAAGTGCCTAAATTAGAAAAAATTGTTGTTTCTAAAGGTGTTGGTGCTGCAATTGCAGATAAGAAATTAATAGATTACGCTTTAGAAGAGTTGACTAAAATTACAGGTCAGAAGGCTATATCTACAATGTCTAAAAAGGATGTTGCGTCATTTAAATTACGTAAAGGTATGCCAATTGGTGTAAAAGTTACGTTAAGAGGTGATAAGATGTATGAGTTTTTAGATAGATTAGTTACAGCTTCTTTACCACGTGTAAGAGACTTTAACGGTATAAAAGCAAACGGATTTGATGGAAGAGGTAATTACAATTTAGGAATTACTGAACAAATCATTTACCCAGAGATTAACATTGACCAAGTTAAAAAAATTAACGGTATGGATATTACATTTGTAACATCTGCAAATACTGATAAGGAAGCGAAGTCATTGTTAGGCGAATTAGGTTTACCATTCAAAAAAAATTAAGAAATGGCTAAAGAATCAATGAAAGCGCGTGAGCGCAAGAGAGAACGTACTGTAGCAAAGTATGCTGAAAAAAGAAAAGCTTTAAAAGAAGCTGGAGATTATGAAGCATTACAGAAATTACCAAAAAATGCATCACCAGTAAGATTACATAACAGATGTAAATTAACTGGACGTCCAAAAGGATATATGAGACAATTTGGTTTATCTCGTGTTACGTTTAGAGAAATGGCAAATCAAGGATTAATACCAGGAGTAAAAAAAGCTTCTTGGTAGAAATTTAAAATAAAGCTAATAATTAAAAATAGAATGTGTACATTTGCACGCTCTATTTTTTTTGAGTATAAGAATTTTAACTGATTATAGGTTCAATTATCACAGAGAAATCTGTAGCATAAATAGAGATAATTGAAAACCGTAATCGCAATATAAATAAGTATGTATACAGATCCAATCGCGGATTTTCTTACTAGAGTAAGAAATGCAATCGCTGCAGGACACAGAGTAGTGGAAATTCCAGCTTCAAACTTGAAGAAGGAAATGACTAAAATTTTGTTTGATCAAGGATTTATTTTAAGTTACCAGTTCAATGACGATAAAGTTCAAGGGACTATTAAGATAGCTTTAAAGTATGAAAGAGAAACAAAAGAGTCAGTAATTAGAAAAATTCAACGAATTAGTACACCTGGTTTACGTAAATATGTTGGCTCTACAGAGATGCCAAGAGTATTAAACGGATTAGGAATTGCTATTGTTTCAACATCGAAAGGTGTGATGACAAACAAAAAAGCACGTCTTGAAAATGTTGGAGGAGAAGTTTTATGTTATGTTTATTAATTTTTAGGAAATGAGTAGAATAGGAAAAAATCCCGTTAGCATTTCACAAGGTGTAGATGTAAACATAAAAGACAATGTTGTAACCGTTAAAGGAAAATTAGGAGAGTTAACTCAAACAATTTCTGATGGTATTACAGTAAAAATAGAGGATGGTATTATCACTTTAGATAGAGCTTCCGAAAGTAAAAACCATAAAGCACAACATGGTTTAATGAGAGCTTTGATCAATAATATGATTGAAGGTGTAAGTAAAGGCTGGACTAAAGATTTAGAGTTGGTTGGTGTTGGTTATAGAGCATCAAATCAAGGACAAAAATTAGATTTAGCTTTAGGTTTCTCTCATAATATTGTTTTAGAAATAGCTCCAGAAGTAAAAGTTGAAACAGTATCTGAGAAAGGGAAAAACCCGATCATTAAATTATCTTCATTTGACAAACAGTTAGTTGGTCAAATAGCTGCAAAGATTCGTTCTTTCAGAGCACCAGAGCCTTATAAAGGGAAAGGTGTGAAGTTTGTTGGTGAATTATTAAGAAGAAAAGCAGGTAAATCTGCATAATAATATAGCAATATGGCATTATCAAAGCTACAAAGAAGAGCTAGAATTAAACGTAGAATCAGAAAAATTATTTCTGGTACTGCTACTAAACCAAGGTTATCGGTTTATAGAAGTAATAAAGAAATTTACGCTCAAATAGTTGACGACGTTAATGGAGTAACATTAGCTTCAGCTTCATCTAGAGATAAAGATATAAAAGCAAGTTCTAAAATCGAAGCAGCTACAGCAGTAGGTAAAGCGATTGCAGAAAAAGCTACAAAAGCAGGGTTAGAGAAAGTTGCTTTCGATAGAAATGGTTATTTATACCATGGTAGAGTTAAAGTATTAGCAGAAGCTGCAAGAGAATCTGGTTTAAAATTTTAAGAAATTATGCAAGGTTATAAAAACGTAGAAAGAGTTAAGCCAAGTGGGTTAGAGCTTGTAGATAAATTAGTAGGTGTACAACGTGTTACCAAAGTTACAAAAGGTGGTAGAGCATTTGGTTTCTCTGCAATTGTTGTTGTAGGAGATGGTAACGGTGTTGTTGGTCATGGATTAGGTAAATCTAAAGATGTTGCTTCAGCAATTGCAAAAGCAATTGAAGACGCAAAGAAAAATTTAGTAAGAATACCTATTTTAGAAGGAACATTACCTCATGAGCAAAAAGGTAAGTTTGGTGGAGCAAAAATATTCATTAAACCTGCCTCTCCTGGTACAGGAGTTATTGCCGGTGGTGCTGTTCGTATAGTATTAGAATCTGTTGGAATTCATGATGTATTATCTAAATCTCAAGGTTCTTCTAATCCTCACAATGCAGTGAAAGCTACTTTTAATGCATTATTACAATTGCGTAGTGCAACTGCAATAGCAAAACAAAGAGGTATTTCTTTAGAAAAAGTATTTAACGGATAAATCTAAGAACGATGACAAGAATCAAAGTTACACAAGTAAAAAGTCAAATCGGGCGTCTACAGAGTCAAAAAAGAACTTTAGAAGCATTAGGTTTACGTAAAATGAACCAGACTGTAGAACATGAGGCAACTCCTTCTATAGTAGGTATGGTAAATACAATTAAACACTTAGTTTCTTTCGAAGAAATTAAATAAGATTTATAAAAAAATGAGTTTACACAATTTAACACCAGCAGAAGGTTCCATTAAAAAAGGAAAAAGAATTGCAAGAGGTGAAGGATCTGGAAAAGGTGGTACCGCTACAAGAGGTCACAATGGACAGAAATCTCGTTCTGGTTATTCTAAAAAGATTGGATTTGAAGGAGGACAAATGCCGCTTCAAAGACGTGTACCTAAATTTGGTTTCACAAACATAAACCGTAAGGAATATCAAGGAATCAACTTAGATAAATTACAATCTTTAGTAGACAGTGGAAAAATAACAGATACAGTAAGTTTAGATATTTTAATAGCTAATAGATTAGCAGGCAAGAATGACCTAGTTAAAATATTAGGTAACGGAGAGTTAAAAGCTAAATTAAATATAACTGTACATAAATTTACAGCAACAGCAAAAGCAGCTATCGAAGCAGCTGGAGGTGAGGTTGTTACTTTATAAGAACACGTAAATGATGAAATTTATTAATACGCTAAAAGATATTTTCAAAATTGAAGAATTAAAGAACAAAATTCTTCTTACTATCGGTTTAATTGCGGTATACCGTTTTATGGCTTCTGTTCCATTACCTGGAATAGATCCATTACAGTTATCTGCTTTAAAAGAGAGTACATCTGGAGGTCTTTTAGGATTATTGAATGCATTTACAGGTGGGGCATTTGCTAGGGCGTCAGTAATGGCACTTGGTATAATGCCATACATTTCTGCATCTATTGTGGTTCAGTTAATGGGAATTGCGGTTCCTTATTTACAAAAGCTACAGAAAGATGGAGAAAGTGGTAGAAAGAAAATTACACAAATTACAAGATGGTTAACAATAGTTATTACTTTGGTGCAAGCACCAACTTATATTACAGCTATTAAAACCCAATTTAACTTACCACCAGAAGCTTTCTTAGTAAGTGGTATCACTTTTTGGATTTCTTCAATCATTATCTTAACTGCAGGAACAATTTTTGCAATGTGGTTAGGTGAGCGTATTACAGATAAAGGAGTTGGTAATGGTATATCCTTACTAATTACTGTAGGTATTATCGCTAATTTTCCAGCAGCATTTTTGCAAGAATTTGTTTCTAAAACAACAAATGCTGGTGCGGGAGGTATTATGATGGTTTTAATTGAAATTATCGTTTGGTTTGTAGTAATTTTATTAACTGTCTTATTGGTAACTGCTGTTCGTAAAATTGCAGTACAATATGCAAGAAGAACAGTTGCAGGTAATACACAAAATGTGGCAGGTTCAAGAGATTACATTCCTTTGAAGTTGAATGCAGCAGGTGTTATGCCAATTATATTTGCACAAGCAATAATGTTTTTACCTTTAGCTTTAGGGCAAAAGTTTCCTGCATTAGTTGGTTTAACAGACCCTAATGGTTGGCAGTATAATGTTATTTTTGCATTGTTAATTATCATTTTTAGTTATTTCTATACAGCAATTACAATTCCAACGAATAAGATGGCTGAAGATTTAAAAAGAAGTGGTGGTTTTATACCTGGAATTAGACCCGGTAAGGATACTGCAGATAGATTAGATAGTGTATTATCTAGAATAACGTTCCCAGGATCATTATTCTTAGCTGCATTGTCAATTTTACCAGCAATTGTAGTTCAGTTTGGAGTGCAACAAGGTTGGGCAATGTTTTACGGAGGTACATCATTAATCATTATGGTAGGTGTAGCAATTGATACAATGCAACAAATAAATTCGTATTTACTAAACAATCATTATGATGGTTTAATGAAAGCGGGAAACAGCAATAGAAAATCGAATAAATAATATGGCTAAGCAATCAGCAATTCAACAAGACGGAACAATTACAGAAGCATTATCAAATGCCATGTTTCGTGTGGAATTAGAAAATGGACATATTGTAACGGCACACATTTCAGGTAAAATGCGTATGCATTATATCAAATTATTACCAGGAGATAAGGTGAAACTAGAAATGAGTCCATACGATTTATCAAAAGCAAGAATTACTTACAGATACTAAAAACAAAACGAAACAGATGAAAGTTAGAGCATCAGTTAAAAAGAGAAGTGCCGACTGCAAAATAGTTCGCAGAAAAGGTAGATTATACGTAATTAATAAACAAAATCCTAGATTTAAACAAAGACAAGGGTAATGGCAAGAATAGCAGGTATTGATATTCCAAAGAATAAAAGAGGGGTTATTGCTTTAACTTACATCTTTGGTATTGGAAGCAGCAGAGCTAAAAAAGTTTTAGCAGAAGCAAAAGTAGACGAGAGTATTAAAGTTCAAGATTGGACGGATGATCAGATCGCTGCAATTAGAGAACAAGTTGGATCTTTTACAATCGAAGGAGAATTACGTTCTGAAGTTCAGGTAAACATCAAACGTTTGATGGATATCGGTTGTCAAAGAGGAATTCGTCATAGACTTGGCCTTCCTTTAAGAGGACAAAGAACTAAGAACAATTCTCGTACAAGAAAAGGTAAGAGAAAAACTGTAGCTAACAAGAAAAAATAAGTTAGACAAGTAATAAAGATCTAATAATAGTCTAAATACTATGTAATTAGAAAACTAAATTACTAAAACTGAATAATTATGGCAAAAGCAAGTTCAAAAAAACGTAAAGTAATAATTGAAGCTGTTGGAGAAGCGCATGTAACTGCATCTTTTAACAACATTATTATTTCTTTAACAAATAAAAAAGGTGATGTAATTTCATGGTCATCTGCAGGTAAAATGGGTTTTAGAGGTTCTAAAAAGAATACTCCATATGCAGCTCAATTAGCAGCAGAAGATTGTGCAAACGTTGCTAAAGAAGCAGGTTTACGTAAAGTAAAAGTTTATGTAAAAGGACCAGGAAATGGTAGAGAATCTGCTATAAGGTCTATCCATAATGCAGGTATTGAAGTAACAGAAATTATTGATGTTACGCCAATTCCTCACAATGGATGTCGTCCTCCGAAAAGAAGAAGAGTATAATTAAATATTTTAACTTGATGGGAATCAGATTATCGAAGGAGAAAGCCTTAATTCATAATCCCCATCTATAACACAAAAGAAATGGCAAGATATACAGGACCAAAAACTAAAATTGCTCGTAAGTTTGGTGAAGCGATTTTTGGAGAAGACAAGAACTTCGAAAAAAGAAATTACCCTCCAGGACAGCATGGAAATGCAAGAAGAAGAGGAAAAAAATCTGAATATGCTACTCAGTTAATGGAGAAGCAAAAAGCTAAATATACTTATGGTATTTTAGAACGTCAGTTTAGAAACTTATTTAAAGATGCATCATCTTCTCAAGGGATTACTGGTGAAATCTTATTACAATTATGTGAATCTCGTTTAGATAACGTTGTTTACAGAATGGGAGTTTCTAAATCTAGAAGTGGAGCACGTCAATTAGTTTCTCACAGACATATTACTGTTAACGGAGAATTAGTGAATGTACCATCTTTCAGATTAAAAGAAGGGGACGTTGTTGCTGTAAGAGAGAAATCTAAATCTTTACAGGCTATTGATGATGCATTAGCATCTACAAACAATGTCTTTGAATGGTTAACTTGGAACACAGATAAAAAAGAAGGAACTTTTGTAAAAGTACCTGCTAGATTACAAATTCCAGAAAACATCAAAGAACAATTAATCGTAGAATTATATTCTAAGTAATAAATTAATCATATTGAGATTCAGCCAAAGGGTTTATAAGTGTTTCTTCACACTTATAAACCGCGCAACTGAAACACAATTAAAACGAAGAAAATGGCAATTTTAAATTTTCAAAAGCCCGATAAAGTAATAATGATTGAATCTACTGATTTTTCAGGTAGATTCGAATTCAGACCTCTAGAACCAGGTTTTGGTTTAACTGTAGGAAATGCTTTAAGAAGAGTACTTTTATCTTCTTTAGAGGGATTTGCAATTACATCGTTAAGAGTTGATGGTGTAGAGCATGAATTTTCTACTGTTTCTGGTGTTGTTGAAGACGTTACAGAAATTATCTTAAACTTAAAACAAGTTCGTTTTAAGAAACAAATAGAAGAAACTGATAGAGAGACTGTTTCTATCTCTGTTTCTGGTCAAGAGCAGTTTACTGCTGGAGATTTACAGAAATTTATTTCTGGTTTTCAAGTATTGAATCCAGATTTAGTAATCTGTAATATGGATAAGTCTGTAAAGTTAAATGCAGAAATTACTATAGAAAAGGGTAGAGGATTTGTACCTGCAGAGGAAAATAAAAAAGCTTCTGCTCCAATAGGAACAATCTTTACAGATTCTATTTACACGCCAATTAAGAATGTAAAGTATACAATCGAAAATTTTCGTGTAGAACAAAAAACGGATTATGAAAAATTAGTTTTCGATATCGATACTGATGGATCAATCAATCCTAAAGATGCATTAACTGAAGCTGCAAAAATTTTAATCCACCACTTTATGTTATTCTCTGATGAGCGTATCACTTTAGAGGCAGATGAAATTGCACAGACAGAAACATATGATGAAGAATCATTACATATGCGTCAATTATTAAAAACTAGATTAATCGATATGGATTTATCTGTAAGAGCTTTAAATTGTTTAAAGGCTGCAGAAGTAGATACATTAGGAGATTTAGTTTCTTTTAATAAAAGTGATTTAATGAAATTTAGAAACTTTGGTAAAAAATCATTAACAGAACTAGAAGAGTTAGTTATTGTTAAAGGGTTAAGTTTTGGAATGGATTTAAGTAAATACAAATTAGATAGAGATTAATTTTTCATATTTTGCTCCTCATAATGAGTAGATGCAAGATGAAATTATAAACAAAGGTCATGAGACACGGAAAAAAACACAATCACTTAGGAAGAACAACTTCGCACAGAAAAGCGATGTTAGCTAATATGACTTGTTCTTTAATAGAGCACAAGCGTATTAACACAACAGTGGCAAAAGCAAAAGCTTTAAGAGTATTTGCAGAACCATTAATTACAAAGTCTAAAGCTGATACAACTCACAATAGACGTATCGTATTTTCTTATTTACGTGATAAATTTGCTGTTACAGAATTATTCAAAGAAATTTCTGTAAAAGTAGCAGACAGACCAGGAGGTTATCTTCGTATTATTAAATTAGGAAACCGTCAAGGGGATAATGCTCCTATGGCAATGGTAGAATTAGTTGATTACAACGAAATCTATAATCCTAATGGTAAAAAAGCAAAGAAAACTACAAGAAGAGGAAGAAGCAAAAAAGCTGATTCTGCTCAGGTAGAAGAAACTGCAACAGAAGAAAAATCTGAAGAATAAAAAATGAAAATTTTTTAATTTATAAAAAAGGGATAAACGTTTACGTTTATCCCTTTTTTTATATTTTTGCATTAACAAACACAATTATATAGCAATGAAATATCAAACTAGAAAAAAAGCATTAGTTTTATTAGCTGACGGAACTATTTTTTACGGTAAATCTGTAGGTATTGAAGGAACTTCTACAGGAGAAATTTGTTTTAATACTGGTATGACAGGTTATCAAGAAATATTTACGGACCCTTCTTATTTCGGACAAATTATGGTTACAGCAAATGCCCATATAGGAAATTACGGAGTAAATAATGATGAAGTTGAATCTGATGGAATTAAAATTTCTGGTTTAATTTGTAGAAATTTTAGTTTTACACATTCTAGAGTTGATTCAGATGGAAATCTGAAGGATTGGTTTGAAGAGCATAATATTGTTGCTATTTCAGATGTAGATACAAGAGCATTAGTGGCATATATAAGAGATAATGGTGCAATGAACGCTATTATTTCTACAGAAATAGACAATATTGAAGAGTTGAAAAAACAATTATCTAAAGTTCCATCTATGGAGGGGTTAGAGTTAGCTTCTAAAGTATCTACTAAAAAACCTTATTTTATTGGAGATGAAAATGCATCTATAAGAATAGCAGCTTTAGACATTGGAATAAAAAAGAACATATTAAGAAACTTGGTTAAACGCGGTGCATATGTTAAAGTATTTCCTTACAATTCGAAATTTGAAGAATTAGAAGCTTTTAATCCTGACGGTTATTTTATTTCAAACGGACCTGGTGATCCTGAACCTTTATTGGAGGCTCAAGAACTTGCAAAAGAAATTATAAAAAGAGATTTGCCTTTATTTGGTATTTGCTTAGGACACCAAGTAATTGCATTAGCGAATGGAATTTCTACGTATAAAATGCACAATGGTCATAGAGGAATAAATCATCCTGTAAAAAATTTATTAACAGGTAAAGGTGAAATAACCTCTCAAAATCATGGTTTTGCTATTAATAAAGATGAAACAGAAAGTAATGAAAATATAGAGATTACTCATGTTCACTTAAATGATCATACGGTTGCTGGAATTCGTCTAAAAGATAAGAATACTTTTTCTGTACAATATCATCCAGAAGCTAGTCCTGGACCACATGATTCTGAATATTTATTTGATCAATTTATAGAAAATATTATGAAAGTTAAAAAAGTTATGTCGTAACTTAATAGTTATTCACCGAAACTCTATAGCCCTTAAACTAAATGTTTTTTTTTACAAATTTTTAAATATTATCTTTGAAGTGTGATGTAAAAATCACATTCTTTTTCATAGCAATTTTTTCCCACTCATTTTATGAGTGGGTTTTTTATTTTCTCTAATAATTTCAGCAAACGTTTTCGTAATTAATTAAAGACAAATTATCAAATGCTTTAGACATTTTGTAATTTAGCCGTAGAAAGTAGAAGATTTAAATTTAATTAAAAAATAAAAAAATGAGCATTATTATTAGCGTTCACGCACGTCAGATTTTTGATTCAAGAGGAAATCCAACAGTAGAAGTAGATGTAACTACAGAAAATGGAGTTTTAGGTAGAGCAGCTGTTCCTTCAGGAGCTTCTACAGGAGAACATGAAGCAGTAGAATTGCGTGATGGTGGTAAAGCTTATATGGGAAAAGGAGTTTTAAAAGCTGTTGAAAATGTAAACAGAATTATTGCTGAAGAACTTTTAGGAGTTTCTGTTTTCGAGCAAAATACAATTGATCAATTGATGATAGATTTAGATGGTACTCCAAATAAATCTAAATTAGGTGCAAACGCTATTTTAGGTGTTTCCTTAGCCGCAGCAAAAGCCGCAGCTAATGAGTTAGGAATGCCTTTATATAGATATGTTGGTGGAGTTTCAGCTAATACGTTACCACTTCCAATGATGAATATTATTAATGGAGGTTCTCATTCAGATGCACCAATTGCTTTTCAGGAATTTATGGTAATGCCTGTAAAGGCTGAAACCTTTTCTCAAGCAATGCAAATGGGGTCTGAAATTTTTCACAACCTAAAGAAAGTTTTACACGATAGAAATTTATCTACAGCTGTTGGAGATGAAGGAGGTTTTGCACCAAAATTAGAAGGGACAGAAGATGCATTAGATACAATTGCATTAGCAGTTAAAAATGCTGGGTATTCTTTTGGTGATGAAATTATGGTAGCCTTAGATTGTGCTGCTGCAGAATTTTATGTGAACGGAAAATATGATTACTCTAAGTTTGAAGGAGAAACAGGGAAAATAAGATCTAGTAAAGAGCAAGCAGATTATTTAGCTGAATTAGCTGCAAATTATCCTATTATCTCTATTGAAGACGGTATGGATGAGAACGATTGGGATGGTTGGAAATATTTAACTGAAAAAATTGGTGACAAAGTGCAACTAGTAGGTGATGATTTATTTGTTACTAATGTAGAGCGTTTATCTAGAGGAATAGACAACGGAATTGCAAACTCAATTTTAATTAAAGTAAACCAAATAGGTACATTAACAGAAACTATTGCTGCTGTTAATATGGCTAAAAATGCTGGTTATACTTCAGTAATGTCGCACAGATCTGGTGAAACAGAAGACAATACAATTGCAGACTTGGCAGTTGCATTAAATTGTGGACAAATTAAAACTGGTTCTGCATCACGTTCTGACAGAATGGCTAAGTATAACCAATTATTAAGAATTGAAGAAGAGTTAGGCGAAGTTGCCTATTTTCCTAAAGAAAAAGCTTTTAATATCTAATTTATAGTGTATTATAATAAAGAAGCCTCGCAATTAAAATTGTGAGGCTTTTTTTGTACTATTATGTAATAAATTAATATTATTTAAAAATATCAAAAATCTATAAGAAGTCATTTAAAATTTCTTCAAAAATTGGTATCTTCGTAGGAATAAGAAAACACAATAAAAACATTATAAATGTCAGATATAGCAAAATTACAAATTGGAGAAGATTCGTATGAATTTCCTCTTGTAAAAGGAACAGAAAATGAAGTTGCAATAGATATTAAATCTTTGCGTGGAGCTACTAAAGGTATTATTACAATAGATCCTGGTTTTAAAAATACGGGCTCTTGTGAAAGTGCTATTACATTTTTAGATGGTGAAAAAGGAATTTTAAGATATAGAGGGTATTCTATTGAAGAATTAGCAGAAAAAGCAGATTTTTTAGAAGTTGCTTATGCATTAATTTTTGGAGATTTACCAACCAATGAGCAGTTAGAAAAGTTTAAAAAAGATATTTGTGCACAATCTATAGTAGATGAAGATATTAGAAAGATTGTAGATGCTTTTCCTAAATCGGCACATCCGATGGGTGTAATTTCATCACTAACATCAGCATTAACAGCATTTAATCCCTCTACTGTAAATGTAGAATCGGAAGAAGAGATGTATAATGCAATTGTTAAAATTATGGGGAAATTTCCTGTGTTAGTGGCATGGACAATGCGTAAAAAGCAAGGGCTTCCGTTAGACTATGGAGACTGTAGCTTAGGTTATGTAGAAAACACCTATAAAATGATGTTTAAACAACCTAATCAAGAGTACGTTACAAATAAAATAGTTGTAGATGCTTTAGATAAATTATTGATCTTACATGCTGATCATGAACAAAACTGTTCTACATCAACTGTAAGAATCGCAGGTTCTTCTCACGCAGGTTTGTTTGCTTCATTGTCAGCAGGAATTTCTGCACTTTGGGGTCCACTTCATGGTGGTGCAAATCAAGCAGTTTTAGAAATGCTTGAAGCTATTAAAGCAGATGGTGGAGATACTAAAAAATATATGGCAAAGGCCAAAGACAAAAATGATCCTTTTAGATTAATGGGTTTTGGGCATAGAGTTTACAAAAACTTTGACCCGAGAGCAAAAATTATTAAAAAGGCTGCAGATGAAGTTTTAAATAATTTAGGAGTTGACGATCCTATTTTAGAAATAGCAAAAGGTTTAGAACAAGAAGCTCTTAACGATCCTTATTTTGTAGATAGAAAACTATATCCAAACGTAGATTTTTATTCAGGAATTATATACAGAGCTATGGGGATTCCTGTAGAAATGTTTACAGTAATGTTTGCCTTAGGACGTTTACCGGGTTGGATTGCACAATGGAAAGAAATGAGATTGAACAAAGAACCTATTGGTAGACCACGTCAGATTTATACAGGAGAAAATTTAAGACCTTTTAAGTCTATAGATAAAAGATAATTTAAATTATTATATTTACACAAATACAAAGCTTCATATTTTATGAAGCTTTTTTTATAACTTTTATATGTTAAAACTGAATATTAAAAACGAAACTTCTAGGTTAAGAGCAGTAGTTTTAGGAATAGCGAAAAGTAGCGGTCCAATACCAAAAGTAGAAGATTGTTATGATCCTAAAAGTGTACAACACGTAATAGCAGGAACGTATCCTAAGGAAAAAGATATGATTATCGAAATGGAAGCTGTTGCTGCTGTTTTAGAAAAATACAATGTAAAAGTTTTTAGACCAGACATGATTGAAAATTACAATCAGATTTTTTCTAGAGATATTGCTTTTGTTATTGATGATAAATTAGTGAAAGCAAATATTTTACCAGACAGAGATCAAGAAATAGAAGCAATACATCATGTTATTTCTGAAATTGATAAAGGAAACGTTATAGAGCTACCAGAAGAATGTCATGTAGAAGGAGGTGATGTGATGCCTTGGAATGACTATATTTTTGTTGGAACTTATTCTGGAGAAGATTACTCAGAACATATAACGGCACGCACAAATATAGACGCAGTGATTGCTTTGCAAGAATTATTTCCAGAAAAGACTGTTAAATCTTTCGAATTAAGAAAGCACAATACAGACCCTAAAGAAAATGCACTGCATTTGGATTGTTGTTTTCAACCAATAGGAAAAAACAAAGCGATACTTCATAAAAATGGCTTTCTTGTAGAAAAAGAGTATGAATGGCTGTTAAATTTCTTTGGAAAAGAAAATGTTTTTGAAATTGATAAAGAAGAGATGTTTAACATGAACAGTAATATTTTTTCTATTTCTGAAGACGTAATTATATCAGAAAAAAACTTTACACGTTTAAATACTTGGTTACGTAAAAATGGTTTTACCGTAGAAGAAGTTGCATACGCAGAAATAGCAAAACAAGAAGGTTTATTGCGCTGTTCTACAATGCCACTTATAAGAGATTAAATTTCAGCTTATACCGGTAGGGTAAACTGCTACATAATTGTTTTAATAGTGTTACATAGAAAATCATTTTGTAAGAAATTAAAAGGATGAATGCAACAAAACTAATATTATCGGTTATTTTATTAATTACAGCTAGTTTTTCTTACGCTCAAGATCAGGAAAAAGATTCAGTAGTGTCAAAAGAGAATTATTATAATAAACGAGCCAAAGAAGATGCTAAATTTGAACAGGAATTTAATTCTAAATCAAAATCTCAAGACAAAAAGTTTTGGAAAGAACAAAAAGAGTATGAGAAAGAATTAAAGAAGAGAGATGAAGTCGCTCATAAAGCATACATGAAAGGAAAAAGAGATGCTTATGCAGAGCATAATAAAGAATGCAACAATCTCTGTAGTCACGGGTATTATTATCATGATCATGTAAGTTATTATTACCATGGCAACTATAGTTCTAAGAGAAACTCTAATAGAAGCTCTACTCGAGCTAAAGTAGTTGTTAGAACTCCTAGTATAAGGTTAGGTCTTTTTTAAATATTTATTGAAAACCGTTTCCAAAAAAAGGAAACGGTTTTTTAATAAAATGAGTATGCTATAATAAATATGTGTCTATATTTGTAATATATTTAAAAGACATGCAACAAACTACAAATACCATCTTAATGATTCGTCCTATTAACTTTAGGATGAATGAACAAACAGCTGTAAATAATTATTTTCAAGAAGAAATTGATTTAAAAAATGCTGAAATCAACCTAAAAGCGCAAGAAGAATTTGATGCTTATGTACTTAAATTAAGAAGTTATGGTGTAGGAGTTGTTGTTATTTCTGATACAGATACATTTGATACTCCAGATTCTATTTTTCCAAATAATTGGATTTCTTTTCACTCAGACGGAACCGTTGGTTTATACCCAATGTTTGCTGAAAATAGACGTTTAGAGAGAAGGGATGATATATTGAATGAATTAGAGAAAAATGGATTTCTTATAGAAAACATTGTAGATTACACCTCTGCAGAACATGAAGATTTATTTTTAGAAGGTACAGGAAGTATTATTCTAGATAGAGTAAATAGAAAAGCATATTGTGCATTGTCTGCAAGAGCAGATGAAGATTTATTTATTGAGTTCTGTGAAGATTTTGAATATACACCTGTAGTTTTTGTTGCCAACCAAACCGTTGAAGATGAAAGAGCAGCAATTTATCATACAAATGTTATGATGTGTATTGCAGAAACCTTTGCTATAATTTGTTTAGATTCTATAGATGATAAATCTGAGAGAAAAAATGTGTTAAAACATTTAAAAGAAGACAGTAAGCAAGTTATTGATATTACAGAAGCACAAATGCATAATTTTGCAGGAAATATGTTGCAAGTTCGTGGTGCAAATGACGAATTATTTTTAGTGATGAGTAAAACAGCTCATGATTCGTTAACACAAAGTCAAATTGCAAAAATTAATAATCATTGTAAAATTATTTCTAGTTCTTTAGAAACGATAGAAACTTGTGGTGGTGGAAGTGCACGTTGCATGATGGCAGAAATATTTCTACCTAAAAGGTAATATAAGTCTTTAGGAAAGTCAAGATGTTTTTTTGATATTTATAAAAATGAGTTTACTGCTATTAGCTATTGCGCCTGTTACAATTATTATTCTTTATATTTATTTCAAAGATAAATATGAAAAAGAACCAATAGGTATTCTAACCAAAAGCTTCTTATTGGGAGCAACTGTAAGTATTATTTTAACGTTTATTTTAGGTTACATTGCTTCAATTTTTATTCCCATAACAGATATTAAAAATGTTTTTCAGCAATTTTTAAAAGCTTTTATTGTAGTTGCTTTGGTTGAAGAATTTTCTAAATATGTTATTGTAAAATTTTATGCTCAAAAAAACAAGGAATTTAATGAACCTTTTGACGGTATTGTCTATTCGGTAATGGTTTCTATGGGGTTTGCTGCCTTAGAGAATATTTTATATACGTTTCAACATGGTGCAGCAACAGGACTAACTAGAGCGTTTACAGCTGTTCCTGCTCACGCTACTTTTGCTATTTTAATGGGGTATTTTATGGGAAAAGCAAAGTTTTCTAAACATAAAGTAAAACTAAATTTATTAGGTCTTTTGTTGGCAACACTTTTTCATGGCGCTTATGATTTTTTCTTATTCATAAACTTTATACCAGGAATGTGGATTGGAGCAATTATCTCTTTAATATTAGGAATTGTGCTCTCAAGAAAAGCTATTAGAAAGCATCAAAACAGTTCTATCTTTAAAGTTTAATTATTTTTTTTACAACAGTTTTACTGTTTTCAAATTGAACTTTTAAATAATAAATACCTTTTGAAAGGAAAGAAATATCAATTTCTTTCAGATGATTAAGGTTCTCACTATACACCTTTTTTCCAGTAAGGTTAAAAACATCAATTTTAGAAAAACACCAATTAGTTTCAAAACTGATTTTATCAACGATAGGGTTAGGGATAATTTTAAGAAATTCTATATCATTTTTTTCAAGAGATAATAATGAGTGAGTTGTATCATGAAATTTATATAATTTTTGTGAATGTGTAACTCTTGTTCCAGAAATAGTAGAGATGTTTTTTTCTCTTGATAAATAGTACTTTCCGGTAAAACCAATATTTGTAATTCCTTCAACTTGGTTTCCTTTACCAAGTTCATTTTCTAGTGATATTTTGTTAAAACTAGAAAAGAAAATATCATTACCTGGCTTTCTGTTAGGGCTAACGTAAATTAAAAAAGGAATTAAAGCGGTAGTGTAACCTGTTAAAATAAAACGATTATCATTGTAAACTGCGCCAGTTATAAGACCTTCTATGTTAGCAGAACTAATTTTTTTAGCAATATAATTACCAGTTGTTAAAGGAATTTTATAAATATTAGTCTGTAAATCTGCCCAGTTTTTAGTGAAAACTAAGATGTCATTTCCGTAAATAACAATTGCTTCAGCATCAAAATTAGAATTGTATGGTTTATATGAAAAATCTACCTGATCTTCATAAGAAAACGAAATGATTTCAGCAGAAACATTAAGGTTGTTTCTAAAATCTGATTTTAGAATTTTATATATTTTTAAGTTTTTTCTGTTACCGTTATTGTTGCCAATATCAGCAATAAAAATATGTGTATCATTTTCACTAATATCCTCCCAATCTACATTCTTAGCATTAGAGATGGAGACCGTTCTTATTAATTTACCAGACAAACTATCTATTTCATAAAGATTCGGACTATCTCCACTATCATTATGTGTTATTACTTTTGCATCTAAAAATAATAGACCAGATGTCTCTTTCACTGCTACAGGTAATTCAAATTTCTCTTCAAAATTACTTATTTGACTTAAAGTAAAGATTGCATTAAATAAGAATATAAGTAGCAAGTTTTTCAGTTTCATTTTATTTATCTAAAACTTCTTCAATTACTTTTCCTGAAGTACCATTCGGAGCTTCAATTTTTAATAAATTGGAAATTGTTGGTGCAATATCTGTGATTTCATATTTTTTTGAAGAGCGTCCTTTTTTAATTCCGTTTCCATAGAAAATAATAGGTACATGCGTATCATAAGAATATCCAGAACCATGACTTGTTCCTTTTCTACCACTAGCAAGAGTTGCAGGATTAGGAATCATTAAAACATCACCAGAAAACTTTTGATTATACCCATTCTGAAGAGAATTCATAATTCCGTCTGTAAAATGAGTTGTTTGCAAGGTTCTTGCCGTAACTGCTTTGTATATTTCATCAAAATTGATTACTTCATCAGCTAATTTTTGAGCAACCACATTTAGGTCTAATCCCAAAGTTTCAATTTTATTTTTATCTAAAAATATCTGATAATTAGAAACATTTTCAATCAACTCCTTAGAATTAAAATATTTTTGCGTAATTTCTAAGATAAAATCTCTAAACTCTTTAGTGTCCATATAATGTGCAGGGATTTTTAAAGATTGTAAATAAGAAGGAACATGCACAGCTGCATGATCTGCAGTTAAAAATAAGGTGTAGTTTCCTTTACCAACTTCAGAATCTAGAAAGGTGAAAAAATCTGCTAAATCTCTGTCTAAACGTAAATAAGTATCTTCAGTTTCAACAGCAGCAACACCATACCTATGACCTATATAATCTGTTGATGAAAAACTTACTGTTAAAAAATCTGTAAATTCAGATTTACCCAATTTTTCACCAATAATAGTTGCTTTTGCATAATCTACAGTAATTGTATTTCCTGCAGGCACTGTTTTGATCAAATTAAAATTACCATTCTTTTTTCTTAATTCTTTTAAGTTCTTCGGAAAAACAGGTTTTTCTTGTCCTTTTAAATTATCTTCAAAAATATTATCATCTGCTCTACTTTGCGTGTATGTTTTTATGTCGTATAAAGTTTCCCAAGTAGCGTTTAGATATTCATCAGCTTTATTGTTACTGTTAAATTCCTTTACCCAATTTGGTAATTCGTCCATATAAAAAGAACTTGTAATCCATTTATTTTCATTTCCAGCATCGTACCAATAAGCAGCATTTGCTGTATGACCAAC
Organism: Polaribacter sp. ALD11; assembly: GCF_002831685.1. Taxonomy (NCBI): domain Bacteria; kingdom Pseudomonadati; phylum Bacteroidota; class Flavobacteriia; order Flavobacteriales; family Flavobacteriaceae; genus Polaribacter; species Polaribacter sp. ALD11. Next base: position 3,442,245 of record NZ_CP025119.1, read on the forward strand.
AGGCAAAATTGCAGACCTATCTTTAATAGAGATTCCAATAGTTTTCCCCTGCATGTTTTGTGCTAAGTGAAGTTGGTCTGTAACTGTTGTTGTATACAATCTGTTCGGAGATTTATTTCCAACAGAACCATTATTTCCAATAGTTTTATAATTCGCATCATCTACACAATAAATACTTTCTTTTAAATACTTATCATACCAATTATTAGAAACAATACCATGATTACTTGGCGTTGTTCCTGTAAAAATAGAAGCATGCCCAACAGCAGTATATGTGGGTATGTAATTATAGTGTGCATTTTCTAATGAAAATCCGTTTTTTAAAATTCTATTAAACCCACCTTCACCGTACCTTTCTGCATAACGAGTTAAATAATCATACCTCATTTGATCTATAACAATACCAATTACTAATTTTGGTTTTTTTACAGGAACCTTAGGAGTATTGCAACTAGAAAATAAAATAATTGAAGATAAAAGGTAGAAAAATGCTTTTTTCATTAGTGGAATAAAATTTATATTTCATCAAAAGTAATTATTTTTTATTTTGATATGAGATAATTAACATTCAATTAATGATATTTTAATACTTTAGCCTAAAATTTGTTTGAATGACGTATTTAGAACATGTAGGTAAGTATTTTATGATGTTGGGGCGTGTTTTTAAAAAACCACAAAAATTCCGTGTTTTTTATCAAGCTTTAATGAAAGAGATTGAAGACTTAGGTATAAAATCTCTGGGTATTATTATGTTTATATCTTTCTTTATTGGTGGTGTAATTGCACTGCAAACCGCATTGAACTTAGACAGTCCTTTTATTCCAGATTCTTTAATAGGTTTTGCTGCAAAAAGGTCTATAATATTAGAGTTTGCACCAACTTTTTGTTGTATTATCTTAGCAGGTAAAGTTGGTTCTTATATAACATCTAGTATTGGTACAATGCGCGTTACAGAGCAAATAGATGCGTTAGAAGTTATGGGTATAAATGCTCTTAATTTTTTAGTCTTACCAAAAGTTCTAGCCGCTTTATTATTTTATCCCTTTTTAATTACTTTGGCAATGGTCTTAGGTATCTTCGGTGGATGGGTTTCAGGTGTGCTTTCAGGTTTGTTTTCTGGAGCAGACTATATTACAGGTATTCAAACAGATTTTAAGCCATTTTTAATTGTCTATGCATTAATAAAGACGCTTATTTTTTCATTTTTAATAGCTACAGTACCTTCTTATCATGGTTTTTATGTAAAAGGTGGCTCAATCGCTGTTGGTAGAGCAAGTACGCAAGCTGTTGTTTGGACCACAATTTTAATTGTAATAGCTAATTATTTTCTAACTCAAATGTTGTTAACTTAATTTATGATAGAGGTTAAAAATTTACACAAAGGTTTTAATGGAGTAGAAGTTCTAAAAGGAATAACTACTACTTTTTTACCAGGAAAGACCAATTTAATTATTGGACAAAGCGGTTCTGGAAAAACGGTTTTTTTAAAATCTTTAATAGGTCTTCATATTCCTGAAAAAGGAACAGTTTCGTTTGATGGAAGAATAAATACAGCCTTTTCTGAAGAACAAAAAATGCAATGGAGACAAGAGATTGGTATGGTTTTTCAAGGAAGTGCATTGTTCGATTCTCAAACAGTTGAAGAAAATATAATGTTTCCTTTAAAGATGTTTACAGAAAAATCGAAATCTGAAATGTTAGATCGTGTAAACACGGTTCTAAAACGTGTTAACTTAGAAGACTCTAATAAGAAGTTACCAGCAGAGTTATCTGGCGGTATGCAAAAGAGAGTTGCCATTGCAAGAGCAATTGTAATGAATCCTAAATATTTGTTCTGTGATGAACCAAACTCTGGTTTAGATCCTCAAACAGCAATTGTAATAGACAACTTAATTCAAGAAATTACAGAAGAATATAAAATTACAACTGTAATTAATACACATGATATGAATTCTGTAATAGAAATTGGAGAAAAAATTATTTTTTTAAATAAAGGAGTTAAAGCGTGGGAAGGAACAAATGAAGATATATTTTCTACTGATAATGAAGCGGTTGTAGATTTTGTTTATTCTTCTAATTTATTGAAGAAAGTAAGGCAAGTTTATTTAGATGAAAAAAAATAAAAAAAAATTTGGTTGTATGTAAATAAAGTGTATATTTGCAGCCGCTAAGAGATAAAGAATGACCTGGTAGCTCAGTTGGTAGAGCATCTCCCTTTTAAGGAGAGGGTCCTGGGTTCGAGCCCCAGCCCGGTCACATTAAGTTAAACTCCACACATTATGTGTGGAGTTTTTTATTTAACATAATTTCTGTGATTTAATTGATTTTAATAAATATTTTTGTTCTATAATTTCTTTAAAATTATGAATAAACTTTATTTAATTTTTATTTTAATCTTTTTTATGAACGATACTAGCCAAATAATTTTCGATTTTAACTCAAACTCAGATATTTCTAACTGGGTAATAGTAGATGATGTTGTTATGGGAGGAAGGTCTGATGGAAATTTTAAAATTAATGAAAAAGGTGTTGGAGAATTTTATGGAAAGGTCTCTTTAGAAAATAACGGAGGTTTTTCTTCCTTAAGACATCGTTTTTCTTCAATTAAAATAAATGGTTTTAAAGAGGTTGTTTTAAGAGTAAAAGGTGATGGTAAAAAATATCAATTTAGAATAAAGGATGCTATAAGTAATCAGTATTCTTTTATTGCTAATTTTGAAACAAACGGAGAATGGCAAACTCTTAAAGTTGAACTTTCAGAAATGTATCCAGCTTTTAGAGGACGAAAATTATCTATTGGAGAGTTTTCCTCAGAAAATATCGAAGAAATTGCTTTTCTAATAGGAAATAATACTGTTGAAAACTTCAAATTAGAAATAGACCAAATCTACCTTCAGTAATTTATAAATATGATTTCAAATTACTTTTTATTGTATCTTTCCAAAGTCATAAATAACTTATAATGGAAGAAGATATTAAAAAAAATATAACACCTAATTTAGCCGAAGAAACTGGGCAAAATGTTAAAGATGATGCGAAGGGTTTATTAGATAGCATAAAGAAATTTCTAGTAGAGCTTTTTGATTTTAGAGATGATACAGATCATGAAGCAACAATAGAAGCTATAAAAGCAGATATTCCTTTTAAAGGTGCAACTGCATGGATTCTTATTTTCGCCGTCTTTGTGGCATCAATAGGTTTAAATGCAAATTCTACCGCAGTTGTTATTGGAGCCATGTTAATATCTCCTCTAATGGGGCCTATCTTGGGTATTGGTATGTCTTTTGCCTTGAATGATCTAGAAACGTTTAAAAAATCTTTAATCAATCTAGGAATTATGATTGGTTTAAGTTTATTTGCATCTTTCCTTTTCTTTTATTTCTTTCCGTTGAGTGAAGATAACTCTGAGTTATTAGGGCGTGTTAGTCCAGATATACGAGATGTTTTAATTGCATTTTTTGGTGGTCTGGCCTTAATGGTTGCAAGAACTAAGAAAGGCACAATTGCATCTGTAATTTTTGGGGTTGCTATTGCTACCGCTTTAATGCCTCCTTTGTGTACAGCGGGTTATGGTTTGGCTAAAGGAAATTTTTCTTACTTTTTTGGAGCAATGTATTTGTTTACAATTAATACTATTTTTATTGCGCTGGCAACTTTTTTAGTATTGAAGTTGTTAAACTTTCCAATGCATAAATATGCAAATGCTGCTAAGAGAAAAAGATATTCTACTATTGCGACAATTGTGGGTATAGCAGTTATGATTCCTGCAATTTTTACTTTTATTACTGTGTTTAATGAAAATCAGGTGAAAACTCAGGTAAATAATTTTATAAAGAATGAAGTTAAAACTATCAAGAATTTTCAATTAATAGATGATTCCTATAGTTTTAAAGATAAAGAAATTAATCTAAATTTCTTTAATGAAGTTACAGAGGGAGAGGAAAATATTTTGAATAACCAGTTAGTTAACAATACGAACTATACAAAAATAAAAGATTTTAAAATAAAGATAAAAGGTAGTGATACGAAGAGTTTTTCTTTAATAACAACTGCGTATAAAGAAAAGCGAGAAGAGTTACAGGAAAGTAAAAATATTATTGCTGGTTTGCAAAAACAGATAGCAGGTTTACAAGAAACAATTTCTAGTTTAAATAACAGAATTGAGCAAGATGCTTTGAATAAAAATCAGAATGTAATTGCTTTTAGTAGAATTGCTAAAGATGCTAAAATAAGGTATATAGATATCGAAGAAATTGGTTTTGCTAGTGTATTATCTTCCAAAGATTTTATTAAAATTGATACGATTCCTGTGGCAACAATAAAATGGAATATAAAATTACCAGATAGTATTATCTCATCAAAAGAAAGAGAATTAAGAAACTGGCTTCAAAAAGAAATGGCGTTAGATACGTTGTTTATTAAACGAGAAAAATAAATAAAAAACCCTTTTTGATTTATAAAATCAGAAAGGGTTAAATTTATATGATAAGTTGATAAAGGAAGGAGTGTTTAAACGAAATCGTCACCAAATTCTTCTCGAACATCTGTAGTTATTTGTTTTATATCTTGTTCATCTTTTCTAGGACAGATTAAAAGAACATCATCTTTTTCAACAATAATAAAATTACTCAAACCTTGTATTATAACTTTCTTGCCAGATTGTGTTCTAACCATGTTACCATTAGCGTCTCTAAATATTGTTTGAGCTCCTACTACAGCATTTTGAGTGTTATCTTTTTCTAGTTTGTTGTATAAAGATCCCCAAGTCCCTAGATCGTTCCATCCAAAATCGACAGGTAAAACATGTACGTTTTTTGCTTTTTCCATGATTCCAAAATCAATAGAAATATTTTGACATTTAGAATAATTGGTTCTGATAAAATCGTCTTCAAAATCAGAATTATATACATTATTTCCGTCGTCTAAAACAGTAACCATTTCTGGTAAGCTCTTTTTAAAAGCTTTAAGAATGCTTTTTGCAGACCAAATAAAGATCCCTGCATTCCAAAGATAATCTCCACTATTTAGAAATTTTTCAGCCGTTTCTAAATTGGGCTTTTCAGTAAAATTCTTTACTTTTTTTATTTCTGAAGCACCTTTTTCAAATTTGATATAACCATAGCCTGTATTTGGGGTATCTGGCTGAATCCCTAGCGTCATCAAAATATCTTCTTTAGAACAAGCATCAAAAGAAGTTTGTATGTTTTTAGTAAACTCTGCTTCATCATCAATCCAATGATCAGAAGGAGCAACTAGTATTACTGCATTAGGATTTTGATTGTATATTTTTAAAGCTGCATATAAAATACAAGGTGCTGTATTTCTCATGGCAGGTTCTAATAGTAGTTGATTTTTTTTTACTTTTGGTAGCTGTTCTAAAACAAGTTTTTCATAACTTTCATTCGTTGCAATTAAGATATTATTTGAAGGAACTAAATCATTAATTCTCTGATAAGTTCTCTGAATTAAACTTTGTCCAACACCTAAGATGTCGTGAAACTGTTTTGGATATGTTGATGTACTCATTGGCCAAAAACGAGAACCAACACCGCCGGCCATAATAACTGCGTAATAATTTTTACTATCTGTCATAACTTTGTACTTCTACATTTTGATTGAAGAGATATACTTTTTTATTCGCCATACATAGACATTCATAGCGTGTTCTTCTCTTGTTTCCTCTTTTATAAATAACATCTTTAAAGATAAAAAGACTTCCAAAAGGAATTGCAAAGATAAAGTTCTTTCCGGTCTCTGCAATATTTCCTTTTAGAGCTAATGATAAGTTAACATCTGTATCTGTACTTGCTTTTGGGTTCTTTAAATAATGTGCCAAATAAGGCAGTATTTCCTTCGGGTAAATATTCGGATTCAAAAAAGGCAACATTAAATGTTGAAAAACTGCTTTCCACTCTTTGCCATGTGGTAGTACACGCCCAAACTTTTGATGTGTAACATGGTGTGCAATTTCATGAACTAAAGTTAATAAAAACTGATACTTATTAAGATTGTTATTAACTGTTATTTGAAACTTTCCATTTGGTAAACTTCTAAAATCACCATGTTTTGTAGCACGTTGTTCTACAATCTTTAATGTAAAGTTGTGTTTGTTTATAAGGAATTCTAAAAAAGGAATTGCTTTTTGTGGTATGTAATTTTGGTAATCTTCTGTCAATTTTTAATTTTGCTTACTGCTTACTGCTTACTGCTTACTGCTTACTGCTTACTGCTTACTGCTTACTGCTTACTGCTTACTGCTTACTGCTTACTGCTTACTGCTTACTGCTTACTGCTTACTGCTTACGGAGTAGATGAAGAAACCTGTAATACTTTTCCGTTATAAAATTTATTACCCGTCATTGCAAAATTATACATATAATCTGCCATTTCCATTGCAGAAATAGGTGCCTGATAACCCGGAAAAGCTTCTTCTAACATTTCTGTCTGTACAGCTCCTAGTGCTAAAACATTAAAAGCAATTTGTTGTTCTTTATATTCTTCTGCAAGTAATTCAGAAAGTGTAATTACAGCACCTTTTGCAGAAGAATAAGCTGCTAAACCGGGGAACTTCATGCTTCCCTGAATTCCGCCCATAGAGCTAATAGTAACTACATGACTTCCTTTTTGTAAGAAAGGAATCATTAATTTGGTAACTTCTGCAACAGCAAAAACATTTACTTTATATACTTCTAAAAAATCTTCCGAAGATATTTCTGTAAACGGTTTGTTTACTAATTTACCTGCATTATTAACTAAAATATCAATTTTTTTCCAAGTACTTTTTATAAAATCAGTAACTTTCTGTAAGTCTTCAGAATTAGAAATATCAACAGATAAAACAGTAATATTTTTATGATTTATTGCTGATAAGGGTTTTGAGTTTCTAGACAATGCCAAAACTTGATGTCCGTTTTCTGCAAATTGTTTAGCGAGTTCAAACCCAATTCCTCTGCTTGTTCCTGTAATAACTACGTTTTTCATTCTTTTCATTTAAAGGAAGCAAATTAGGTATTTTTTCATACATTTAAAGATAAAATAGATACAAATGAAGAAAATATTTTTGCTTTTTATAAGCGTATTTTTTATGCAGAATTTTATGGCGCAAACTACTTATATTTTATGCGGAAAATTATTAGACACTAAATCAGGAGAAATAGCAACTAAAAAAACCATTATTGTAAAAGAAAATAAAATTTACAAAGTAATGGATGGGTATGTCTCGCCTAAAAGTGCAACAGCAATAACGATAGATTTAAAAGATAAGGTTGTAATGGCTGGTTTAATTGATTTTCATGTGCATATAGAACAAGAATTTGATAGAAATACAAGGCTAAATAGTTATATTCTGAACGAAGCAGATGTTGCTTTTAATTCTGTTGGTTTTGCTGAAACGACACTTTTAAACGGATTTACAACGGTAAGAGATTTAGGAGGAAGTGGTGTTAATATATCCATTAGAAATGCAATTAACACGGGTAAAATTCCTGGGCCAAGAGTTTTTACAGCTGGTAAATCTTTGGCAACAACAGGTGGTCATGCAGATCCTACAAATGGAAGTAGTAGAAAGTTAATGGGAAATCCTGGTGCTAAAGAAGGTGTTGTGAATTCTGTGGAAGATGCAAAAAAAGCAGTAAGACAAAGGTATAAAAATGGTGCAGATTGTATAAAAATAACTGCAACTGGTGGTGTTTTAAGTGTTGCGAAATCAGGTGATAATCCGCAATTTACAATTGAAGAGATAAAAGCAATTTGTGAAACGGCAAAAGACTACGGAATGCACGTTGCTGCGCATGCTCATGGAGATGAAGGAATGAGAAGAGCAATTATTGGCGGCGTAAAAACCATTGAACATGGAACTTATATGAGTTCTGAAACGATGGAGTTGATGAAAAAGCACAACGCGTATTTAGTGCCAACAATTACAGCCGGAAAAGAAGTAGAAGAAAAGGCGAAGATACCAGGTTTCTATCCGGATATAGTAGTGCCTAAAGCATTAGCCGTTGGACCACAAATTCAAGGTACTTTTGCAAAAGCATATAAAAAAGGCGTAGGAATTGCATTCGGAACAGATGCTGGAGTCTTTAAACACGGTAATAACGCAAAAGAGTTTGGTTTTATGGTGGAAGCTGGAATGCCAGCTATAGAAGCAATTCAGTCTGCAACGATTACAAATGCTATGTTGCTAAAAATGGAAAACGAAATAGGACAAATACAAAAAGGTTTTTTTGCAGACATCATTGCTGTAGACGAAGATCCTACAAAAAACATTGCTACAATGGAAAAGGTGATTTTTGTGATGAAAAATGGTAAAGTATATAAAGATGAAAAATAAAAATTTAAACTTATTTATAGTCGCGTTTTCGATAATAAGCATCATTGTAAACCTTGTGCAAAACAAACCAACAAGCGATCTTTTTGGGTTTGAAGTAAACTCTTGGTTTGTTAGCATATTATGGCTACTAATAGGGCTGGTTTCTTACAAGAGATACAAAGACAAGAAAGAAGAGGAAGGCAACTAGCTTTCTCTTCTTTCTATTCAAAAGTTATATGTTGATACGCACCAATATCCGGATTTGTAGCTCTGTCAATGCCTAAAATATCTAAAGTAAAAGGTGTTGTAATTGCCTTATTTATTGCATCGCTTTTATCACCAATTATCAAATCGCTTTTTTGGGTATCTCTAAAATTTGGATTACCGTTTAAAACAATATTGCTATAATTTGTGTTGTTTGCAAAATCTACTTCAGTTACACCGTCAAAAGAATTACTAGAGTCGTTAAATTTAATCATGCTATTTTTTACTGAATAATTAAACAAGCCACCACCATCTGCCTTATCAATTATAAACTCGATATTGTTATTTCCATCAAAAATGCAATTGGTAAAATTAGCCGCTTTTAGATCTCTAGTTTGTGTAATTTCTTGTCCGGCTTCGTTAGTGTAAACAAAGAAATTGTTTATTAATACAGCAGGTAATTGTCTAATGCCGCTGTTCCAATAATTCGCAAAAGTACTGTGTGTAAAATTGTAAGTTCCGCCAATTGTTGCTGCTAAAGAAGCTTGTCCTGCAGCACCAATAACCACATTATGCCCTTCAATATTTGTTTCTCTGGCAAGAATTCCGAAGTTAGAATGATTGTATATTTCTGTGTTTTCTAGTTTTAAAGTAGGAGTAGAGCTAGAACCAATACTATCAACTAGAATACCAATAATACCATTTTTAATTTGTGCATGTTGTATCTCATTGTCCTTACTTCCTGCACGCATCCAGATAGTTCCCCATTGCCCAGGAGTCTGACTAAAACTATTCTCTAGTCTATCTCCTTCGAAAATCACTTTTTCAGAAAGTGTTCCGTTTACTTGCAAAGTTGCTTTTCTATCTACAATTAAACCAGAATTGTCATGAAAATGGACTCTTGCTCCAGCTTCAATCTTTAATATTTTGTTTGGTGGTATTGCTGCATAACCATAAATAACGGTTGGTTTTACTTTTGTAAAGGTAAGTTCTGTATCTTCTAAAAATCTCCCTTTAATAGTCGTTGGTTGTCCGTTTAATGTTAAACTATCAATTTTCATAGAAATGGCATTTTTGCCAGGGAAAATAAAGTTTGCATCTTCTACCAAAGTAACCAAGTCTACATCTTGTAAATTGTCTCCAGTATCAAATAAAATACGATCTGTGTACAAAGGATTAGGCTCATTTGTAACATTAACAGTGGTTTCAATAAACACAAAAATACTGTCTTTGGCAAGAATGTCGATGTCATTAAATTCTTTTCCAGGAATTCCATCAACATTTAATCTATAGTTAGAAGAGGTTCCGTTTTCTAACTCAATTCTAGGAATTGTAATGGCATTATTTCCTCTATTATAGACCTTTAAATTATAAGTAGCAGAGCCAATATTTGTAAAAATGGTGTCTAAAAAAACGGTGTCTTTAGAAAACTCTAGTTTACCAGAATTGGGTATCGTAGAAAAATCCTTTCTACAAGAGCTCATAGAAATAAGAGCAATACAAATAATAAAAGTAATAAAGTAACGCATAAGTTTAATCTCTGTCCTATTGCCCTGAAAGATAAAGAGCGGTCTGGAGGTTGTTTATAAAAATAGAACTTTTAAAAGTCAGAATTATTGTTTTATCAATTCAATTTCAAATAATTTACCCCAATGTTTTCCGGTAACAAATAACCTCTTGTTTTCGGTATCATAAGCAATACCATTTAGAACCTCGTCATTTGCAACTAATTTTTGAGTTTTAGCCATCTCTTTTTCTAAACCTCTTAAATCTCCAAGACCTTCTACAACACCTGTTTTAGGGTTTATTACTATTATAGTGTTCTTTTGATACATATTGGCGTATAATTTCCCATCTATTAACTCTAGTTCATTTAACTGATCGATGGCTCTATCATGAGCGTATACTTGTATGAATCTTTTTTCTTTATAATTTTCTTTGTCTAAAAACCAAATTTTATTTGTTCCATCAGATTTTATCAAGTCAGTTTCATTATGAGTTAAGCCCCAACCTTCTTTACTCTTATTGTAAGCGAACTCTTTTTCTTGTTTAAACGTTTCTAAATCGTAGACAAAACCTTTTTTGTTTTCCCAAGTTAACCAAATAATTTTATTGTTTACAATGGTCATTCCTTCTCCGAAATACTTTTTATCTAAAGCTATTTCTTGTAAAACTTTACCTGTTTTAATGTCTAGTTTTCTAAGTGTAGATTGTCCTCTACGACCTGTAGTTTCGTATAAAAAACCGTTGTGGTATTCTAAACCTTGCGTGTATGCTTTAATATCATGAGGATATTCATTTATAATTTTATAGGTATAAATTGCAGGTTTACTATTTGCAAAAACCTCTATAAACCCATTTTCTTTCTTCGTTTTGCCATCATAAAAAGCCAAAGCATTAATGGCATGTTTACCAACACCTAAATTTGTGGTGTTAATAGTTGCAGAATTCCCTTCGCTAGGAATTTCTTTTCCGTTTACATAAAACTGAATTTTCTCAATAGGTTTGTCATTTTTCTCAATTAATTTTACGGTAACCGACTCATTTAAAATCGCTTTCTTAGGCTTTTCTAAAGAGAACTTATAAGCATTAGAACAAGAAGCTGTTAGAAATAAAATGGCTAAAAAGGATATTAAAATAGAATAATTCTTCATTATTTATATAGATTTCAATGTATTAGAATGTAAATATTCAAAAAAAAGACAACAAAAAACAACTTTTAAGAACTAAAAGAAGCTTAAATTTGCTATTCGATCAAATAAAAACTAATTATTTATTTGTAAATTAAAAAATAAGGTTAAATTTGCATCCTCAAAATAGTTAAAAACAGCTATTTAGAACATTGAGTAAAACTTTACCAATTTTGCTCTTACAAACATAAACATTAAAGTACTAAAATATATATTAAAATGAGAAAAGGAATTCATCCAGAAAATTACAGAATGATGGCTTTTAAAGATATGTCTAACGGAGATGTATTTATAACACGTTCTACTGCAGATACAAAAGAAACTTTAGAGGTAGATGGTGTAGAGTATCCTTTAGTAAAATTAGAGATTTCTAGAACTTCTCACCCATTTTACACTGGTAAATCTAAACTTATCGATGCTGCAGGACGTATTGACAAGTTCAAAAACAAATACGCAAAATTCAAAAAAGAGTAATACTTTTAGAATTTTAACCATATTTAAAACTCCAACATTCATTTGTTGGAGTTTTTTATTGTTTATAATAATGGCGTTTCCTTTCAGGTCGGGCTTTGCGTTGCAATCTTTTTATTCATGCTTCATAAAAAGGATTTCCACTTCAATCCCTAACGCAAATTATTTGTTAGAGCTATCACATAATATCATACTAAATGAGTATTTTTGAGGTCTTAAAAAAATAAAGAAAAAATGAGAAATACCATACTTGCTATTTTCATAGGGATTACAATTTTGTCTGGAGTTTTAGTGTACTTCCTTCCGCAAACAGGAACTATAATTTTACTATCCATTTCAGGCTTATTAATGATAGTTGCAATTCACGATAGCATACAAACCAAACATTCTTTATTAAGAGCATTTCCTCTAATAGCTCGTTTACGCTGGTTTTTTGAAGAAGAAAGAGACAAAATTCAACAATATTTTATTGAAGACAACTTAAACGGAACGCCAATAAATAGAGAGAAAAGAAGTATTGTTTATCAACGTTCTAAACTCGAAAAGGAAACGGTGCCTTTTGGTACACAGCACAATGTGTACAAGAAAGGTTATGAATTTGTAAAGCATTCTTTATTTCCTAAAAACCACCATGAAGTAGTAGGAGATCGAATTATTTTTGGTTCAGACAAATGCACACAAAAATACGACGGTTCTATTATCAATATTTCAGCAATGTCTTTTGGTTCTTTAAGTAAAAATGCAATTATGGCATTAAACCAAGGAGCTAAAATGGGGAACTTTGCACATAATACTGGCGAAGGAGGAGTTTCTCCTTACCATTTGCAAGGAGGAGATTTAATTTTTCAAGTAGGAACAGGATATTTTGGCGCAGGAAAATCTTTAGATGGTAAACGTGTGTTCGATGATGCTATTTTTAAAGACAATGCCATTCGCCCAGAAGTAAAAATGATTGAAATTAAACTTTCTCAAGGAGCAAAACCTGGTCATGGAGGAATTCTTCCTGCAGAAAAAAATACAGAAGAAATTGCAAAAATTAGAAAAGTAGAGGTAGGTACACAGGTAGATTCACCACCAAGTCACTCTGCATTTTCTAACTTCGAAGAAATGGTTGCTTTTATTCAAAAAGTAAGAGATCTTTCTGGCGGTAAACCTGTAGGAATTAAGTTATGTGTTGGTAATAATGAAGAAATAGAGCAAATGATAGCAGCATTTGCAAGTGCAAACAACTATCCAGATTTTATTTCTGTAGATGGAGGAGAAGGTGGTACAGGTTCTGCCCCAATGGAATTTACAAACTATATTGGTACGCCATTAGTAGAAGGGTTAGTTTTTATAAACAAGCTGTTACAAAAACATCAGCTAAAACACCAAATAAAAATTATTGCAAGTGGTAAGGCTGTTGATGCTTTTGATATTGTAAAATATTTAGCTCTAGGGGCAGATGCAATTGGTATGGCAAGAAGTTTTATGCTAAGTTTAGGTTGTATACAAGCTAGAGAATGTAATTTAGATACGTGCCCAGTTGGTGTGGCTACACAAGACCCAGATTTGGTAAAAGCATTAGTTGTTCAAAAGAAAAACATAAGAGTAAAGAACTACCATAATAAAACTATTACGACTGTTAAGGAAGTAGTTGGTGCTATGGGAATAGATGCTATTTATAATATAAAATCGAGTCAAGTTTTTAGAAGAAGAAAAGATGATGAAGTAGTAAGTTTAGAAGAAATATACTATAAAAAGTAAACAAAAATTTATTACCATGGAGTTTTTTGATATTGTTATTATTGGTGGAGGACCTATTGGGATTGCTTGCGGTTTAGAGGCCCAAAAAAAAGGGTTGAGGTATGTTATTCTAGAGAAAGGACCTATTGTGAATTCGTTATATAATTATCCTGTAAATATGCAGTTTTTCTCTTCTTCAGAAAAGTTAGAGATAGATGAGATTCCTTTTATTAGCAAAGAAGCAAAACCAAGAAGAAGTGAAGCTTTAGAATATTACAGAAGAATTACAACGTCAAATAAATTACACGTTAATTTGTTTGAGAAAGTAACTTCTATTTCTAAAAGTGAAAATAAGTTTACTGTTAATTCTGATAAAAATACATACACATCTAAAAATATAGTTATTGCAACTGGTTTTTATGACATTCCGAATAGTTTAAATATTCCTGGAGAAGATTTACCAAAGGTTTCTCATTATTACAATGACCCACATTTTTATGCAGGACAAAAAATAGCAATTATTGGCGCAAGTAATTCATCTGTAGATGCAGCGCTAGAATGCTATAGAAAAGGAGCGGACGTTACCTTGATTATTAGAGGAACAGAAGTAGGGCAACGCGTGAAGTATTGGGTAAGACCAGATATTATCAACAGAATTGAAGAAGGAAGTATTAAAGTATATTTCAAAGCTACCGTTAAAGAAATATTTAAAGACGCAATTTCTATAAATACAGAAAATGGATTAGAAACGTTACAGAATGATTTCGTTTTGGCATTAACTGGTTACAAACCCGATTTTACTTTTTTAGATGAAATAGGTGTTGGTTTCTCTAATGATGAGAAGAAGATTCCTATTTATGATGAAGCAACAATGGAAACCAACATTAAAGGTCTTTATTTAGCTGGTGTTATCTGTGGAGGAATGGATACGCATAAATGGTTTATAGAAAACTCTCGCATTCATGCAAAAATGATTGTTGCAGCTGTTTTAGAAAAGAAGTAGTGCTTTAATTGTAATGAAAAAGAACGTCATATTTATTTTAAGAAGACGTTTTTCTAAATCATTAAACTCTACAAAAAAATAGATGCATAATTAAGTGCTTTTTTGTCCTAAATGTAGGTTTTAGTAATTTTTTTTAGCAGCAATATTACACAATCAGAACTATAAAATATAGTTATAAACATCTTTAATTTATAATTTTTTTGATTGCAATAATGGTGTATATTTTTCTTTCTATCTAAAAAAAATGATATATATTTTTGGTAATTGTTTTTCCTAATGAATCTAGTTTATTAGCATCTTTGTCCTTTTTTTAATAATTTTTTTGCCTATATAATCAAATAACTAGAATTTGTTTTAGGTAAGTGTACCAAAATATAACGGCATTGTTTAATTTTTGGTGACTCAAGTAAAATCTACCATGTTTTTACAGAAATTATAGCCTTTTTAGTTAAATATTTTAGTCATTTCTTCATGAAATAAATAATCATTGAAACCATGAATATTTAGTATTGCCTTTTCCGATTTTTTTTTTGAATCACTTCGCATTAAAGTCGAAACAACCGCTCCTCATAGTCATCTGAAAAATTAAATGTTAATTTTAAAAAACTAGTACCAGTGATGTCAGGTTTATAATTGTTTTTAAGAAATTACTTGATAGCGGTCTCTATCTTACTGTGTTTTTTGGTATATCTGTAAATTTTTAACTGCAGCAGTAATAACATAGCTATAAAAGTTACAGCAATTATGACCAATAACATATTAATTTCTGAAGCAATAGAGGATATATTTCCTCCATAGAAAGCTATTTTTCTAAAAGCACTTAAAAATTGTGTTAAAGGAATGAATTGTGCGACATTGGTTATGGCTTCTGGAAAAGCTAGGGTTGGCCAGGTAAATCCACTAAGTACAAAAGCAGGAGTAGAAATAACCATTAAAAGTTCCGTAGCTTTTAATTGACTTGGAATAGCTATTGAAAACAACATTCCTATAAACATAGAGGAGAGTGTTAAAAGCGTTACTAAAATTAGCATAGGAAAATTAAAGACATCTGCTTCAATTTTAAAATAGGGAATGAATAGACTTACAATTCCCCACATTATTGGTATCATTAAAATAAACGGTGTAGATTTAACAGCAATATGATATAAAGAAAATTTACTTTCAGTAACCAAACTGCCAAAATAACCATCTTCAAAATCTCTTGAAAAAACCAATGCCATTGCTAAAAAAATAATTTGCTGCATAATTGCTGCGAGCATACCTGGTAGCATAAAGGTTACATAGTTTCCTGTAGAATTATAAAGCTTATTAAAGTTAATTTTGAAGCTTTCGTAAGCAGCGGCAGCTTTGGTGGGATGAAGACCTGATTTTTTTAAACCTTCAATTTCAATACCGGCATTTAGAGTCATTAAAACCGACTGGATGTTTTTGCTCGCAGTGTTGGCATTTACCATGTTTGCCATATTTAAATCGACCCGTATTTCAGGGTGTCTTTTTTGAAAAATATCTGCTTCGAAATCGGTTGGTAGTGTAATAACAGCTGCATACTGCTTTGTAGGCATTTCTGCAATAATATTTCCAGGTATATAACGTACATCACTTACAAGCAAGACTTCGTTATCTAGAAATGCATCCACTATTTTATCAGAAGTGGGGCTTTTATCTTGATCTATTATTACAATTGGTAGATCTATCACTTTGCCTTGTTGGTAAACGTAACCAAATATAATTCCATAAAAAATAGGTGCTCCGATAAAGATAGCCAGCAATACATTATTTGAAAAAATACGTGTAAATTCTACTTTAACCAACCTAAAAAAATCTTTCATAATTTTATTGTTTGATAAGCATGGTTGCATTCAGAAAAAATGATTGATCGATACCATCATTTGAAGTGCGAACTACTTTTAATTCATAAATAGATTCGGATAAGTCATAAAGAGGAGCAGTACTTGTAATATCAGCATAAGCAGCCAATTGCTTTATACTTATAATTTCGCCTTTTGTTTCTTGCTTGGTGTATGGGTTAACTAGTAATAATTTTTTGCCTACTTTGAAATCATATATTTTTGACTCTGGTATTGTAAATCTAAAATAAACACTATTCGTTTTATAACCATTGAATAAGGTAAAGCCAGGGGTTAATAACTCGCCTTCTTGAAGACTTATAGATTCAATGCTCATATTTGCAGGTGCTATTAAATATTTTTCGCTTGCTGCAGAGAGCACTTCTTCTTTAGCTCCAATTGCCCGATCTAATTGTCCTCTAGCTTGATCAATTTGTTCTACTCTCGCACGGTTGCTTACCTCTTTTAATTTAGCCTCCAGCGAATTAACTTGTGCTTTGGCCATATCTCGTTTCATTTTAACTTCATCAAATTGCTGTAGCGTTACTAGAGAGTCTTTATACATATTTTCTAGTCTATTATAAGATTCTTGAGCAAAGTTTAACTGCGCTTTACCAGCAGTAACCTTACCATTAATTTGGTCTAATTGCTCTGCGGTTGCCCCTTTATAAGCCATATTTAATTGCCCTTTTGCCGAAGTTATTGCGCCTTCAGCTTGCATCATTTTGGCATTAACTTCTGGGATATCTATATAAGCTAGCGTGTCTCCTTTTTTAACAGTTTGACCTTCATTAACATAAATTTTACCAATTCTTCCGGCAAGCTTAGTACTCACAGAAATAGTTTCATACTTTACTTTTCCTCTGTATTCTGTAATTTTTTCACTACTGCAAGAACTAGCAACCGTTATTACAATGCTTAAACTAATTATTTTAATTATCGATTTCATTTTAAAAGTTTTATCAGGTTATTCGTAATTGAGTATTCCTTTCGCATAAAGAAGGTTTGTAACAGCTCTCCTTTGATTAAAAAATGATTCTTGCAATTTGAAATTGGCTTTTTCCAAATCATTTAAAGCATCAAGAACATCATTTATTGATGTTAAGCCATTTTTATATTGTTTGTTGATCATATCGTAAGTGTCACTAGCAAGTTCAATTTCTTTCTGGACTATTTCTGTGTTTTGTAGAGAAAGTTCATTTGTTAATTCAGCTTTAATGATACTCAAGCCTATCAATTCATTAGCCTCTTCTATTTGTTCTCTATATTTCTGACTTTCCATTAACGATTTCTCACTTTTTAATCGCGATTGGTTTCCATCAAATACATTCCATCTAATGCCAACACCTATATACCATTTCGGATCTAGCAATGACAAATCATCCTCTATAAATTCATAATGCCCTTTCAAGGCAAGTTTAGGGATAAAGTTACTTTTCTCCATTTTAGATTTATAAAGAGTTGCCTTTTCCGCTTCTTCCAAAGCTTTAACTTCATTACGCTTTTTAATGCTAGAAGACGAGTCGTTTGTAGAAACTTCTAGTTGCGGATTAAATGAATTTAGATTGCTTCTACTTTCACCAGTAAGTTGATGCAATACTTCTATCAATAAGGTTTTATTGTGCTTAAACTCCAAAAATTTACCTGCTAATTGTTGTTCTGCAAGTTCAATTTTTTTTCTGCTAATAGGAGTTGCTAAACCATTTTCTATAGCTTTTTTTACGTAATATTTTTGTTCATTTAAAAAATTTCTTGAAGTATTTAAGACACGTTCAGAGGCATATACTAAGGCCAGTTTATCATAAGTTTCTATTATTTTTAAAGCTATTTTATCTTTTTCAGCCATAACAAGGTAGTTTAGTGATGCTTCTTTAAACTTACTTGCTTTTATAGCATTACTGGCCTCAAATCCACTAAATAGAATCCAATCTACATCCATAGAAGACTTTAATATATTTTTGTTTTGTAGGTAAGGAACAGGTTCTAATTGAATATTACTAGGAAAAGGACTATTAAAAGGAATTCCAGCAGCTTCTTTAATAAGTAATTTCTGAGTTGAAATTAATAGATTTTGTGTGTCACCATCAAAGGAGATGTTATCGTCTAATCGAGTGTAGCTTCCATTAAATGTTACCTTAGGTAGGAAAACTGATTTTGCTAATTTTTGATCAATTTTTGACTGCCCTGACTCTAAATTCTGGATGT
Source organism: Polaribacter sp. ALD11 (assembly GCF_002831685.1). Taxonomy (NCBI): domain Bacteria; kingdom Pseudomonadati; phylum Bacteroidota; class Flavobacteriia; order Flavobacteriales; family Flavobacteriaceae; genus Polaribacter; species Polaribacter sp. ALD11. Next base: position 3,460,701 of record NZ_CP025119.1, read on the forward strand.
TAATCTTATGGCTTTTTTGAAGTCCTTTCTCTATAAGGTTTTTAAGATTTGAATCTAGTTGCTGTGCTATAGAAATTGATGAAATAAAGCATGCAAAGGCAAGAAGAAAGCTATTTAGTTGTTTTAATTGCATTGTAAAATGGTTTTTATAATTGCAAAGCAAATTTACTTAATTTAGTAGTACTATTCTTTGACCTATATCAAAAAGTAAAATTTAAGCTCATTCTTTAAGTAAATCACTTTTTCTAATGCGACTAAGTGTTTCTTGTGTCATTCCTAGATAAGAGGCTATATAACCCAAGGGCACACGTTGTGATATGCCAGGAAACTCGGAGAGCATATAATTGTAGCGTTCTTTTGCAGTTTGAAATTGAACAGCATTTAGTTTATGGGCAATTTTGGTAAACATTTCGATAGATAATAACCTGAAAAGTTTTTCCATTTTGTGATATTTAGCTAGTAGTATGTCCATTTTTATTTTAGAGATACTATATAAAGTTGAATCTTCTAAAACCTCTAAATAGTAAAAGCTAGGGTTCTGTTGAAAGAAGCTATCTGTACTAGACATAAAGTTGCCAACTTCAAAGAACCATTGTGTTATTTCCTTTCCATTTTTTTTAAGATAATAGCTTCTTGCAATTCCTCGTTCAATAAAATATAATTTATTACAAATCTGCCCCTCTTTAAGAAGAATCTGATTCTTTTGGACGTACTCTATTTCAAAATGAGAAAGTATGTCATTTAATTCATCGTCGGAGAAAGGAACAAACCTCATTAGGTAATCACTAATCATAATATTATTTTATAAGATACTACAATTTTATTAAAACTTTTATTTATGACTTACTTATTAGTAAAGATGGAAATAATATTCCTTTTTTGAGATAATTAGGTTGGAATACATTTTTTGATGTTTTAAATTTATTTCCAATATTATGATTAACAATTTTGATGGCGCTATTAAGTGTCTAGAATTTATACAATAAAAAAGACAATATTAGCTGTTCGTCTGGGAAAGTCTTAGTAATTATCTCTTGTTAGTTAAATCGTATTTAGTTTTAAATATAAATTATAAAAAAAGCTACTTTCTATCTAAAAAATCTTGATACGCATTCTGTGAAATTGCTTTTCCCAATGAATCTAGCTTAGAAGTAGCTTCTCCTTTTTTAATGATTGACTTTTTACTTACATTATCAAACAAAAAGAAACCGTTTTTAGTAAGTGTACCAAAACCATTATTAAAAATATAATGAGCGTATTGATTCTCTGAAGTGTTAAATATGTTTTTACTGAATTTAAAATCAGAATTATCGCCTTTTAATAAATCTAATAATGTGTAAGATAAATCTATTTGACTTGCAATGTTGCTTATTTCAATTCCTGTTTTATTTAAAGCACCACCCAACCACAACATCGGAATTTTAAATTTATTTGGCGAATTATAGGCGCCCTCATGCTCAGGAGAACGATGACCATGATCTGCTAAAATTACGATAAGTGTGTTTTGATACCAAGGTTGTTTTTTAGCATCTTCAATAAACTTACCAATTACTTTGTCTGTGTATGCGTGGGCACTTCTAAACTTATTTACTTCAGTCTCTTTTCCGAATTTATAATCGCCAAGAATTTCATACGGTTCGTGGCTTGTTAAGGTAAGTGCAATTTTAAAGAAAGGTGTTGTTTGTTTTTTAGTTAAATCGTCAGAAAAACGTTGCATTAAAATATGATCGTGCGCTCCCCATTTAGAATTCCAATCTTTCTTATCAAAATCATCTCCATCAACAAAATCTGTAATTCCTGCATTTCGTAAATAGGTATTCATATTTCCAAAATTTAAATCGCCACCATGGTAAAAAGAAGTCTTATACCCTAAATCAATCATTTTTTGAGGTAACATTGGTAAACTTCTGGTTTTGTTTGGCATTTTCATAATGCTAACAGTAGGTTGTGGGTAATAACCACTTAAAATAGCAGGAATTCCCTTGTCTGTTCTATCTCCGTTTGCATAAAAATTGGTAAATAAAATTCCTTCTTTAGAAAGTTTATTTAGGTTTTCTGTAACGTTAGGTTCACCACCTAAAGAACCAACAACTTTAGCTGTTAAACTTTCCCAAATAATTAAAATTACATTTGGTTTTGTTGTATTTAAAATGGAATCTGTAGTTGCCTCTAAAAGTTGATTTCTATTTTTATTAATGATTTCCTTAGCAACTTCTACGCTAAAAGATTTATAAGGGTTTTTACCATCTGACTTATGCGTTAATGCGTTAGAGAAATTCCACATAAAATTAATTGCAGCATGATTGGCAAACATCTTACTAGAAAAATAAACGTTACTTTGGTTTATAGGAATCGTTTGTAAACCGCCTCTAAGCGGAATAATTAAAGCTGCCATAATTAATAGAAATAACGGCGCTTGTAACCAATCTCCAGTTCTTAATTCCTCAGTATTTTTATTAATAATTTTCTTGAATATTTTAATAAAAACAAACGAAGTAAGCAACCAGAAAATAAGCCCAGAAATTAGTTGAAAACTAGAAATGGAAGCAAGCATTACTTCTGGTGTATTTATATATGTAAATAAAGTGGTGTCTAATCGAATACCCCAAGATGCATACAAACTTGCATCGATAACCAATAATAAAGTAATAAAAACTAATAGAATATAAGAATACCATTTTATAAGGTTTCCAATTCTTATTGAATTTATAAATATTGAAAAAATAAGAAATAAAAACGGAATGATACACAAGTAAGCCGCAAAAGAAGCATCTAAACGGATGCCGTATAAAAAGGTTTTAAAGATTGTGGTAAAATCTAGATCTTGTGTTTTGTCAAAATAAAAAAGTAAGAAAAAAAGGCGAGCAAAAGCAAAATAGCCAATCCATAAAAAGAAATAAGAAATATTGAATAAAAGTCTGTTTTTAAAGTTTTTCATCAAAAAAAAGGTGATTATTAAAAGTTTACTCTGTTACTTTTAAGCGTGCTTTTGCAGTTATAGAAACGTCTGCATAGTCTTTATTTAAATATTTTAAATACCCAGTAATGGCAATCATTGCTGCATTATCTGTTGTATATTCAAATTTAGGAATGTAGGTTGTCCATCCAAAATGTTTTTCAGCTAACTCTAATCTATTTCTAATTTCAGAATTTGCAGAAACGCCACCCGCAATAGCAATATGCTTAATATTTGTTTGTTTCACAGCATTTTTTAATTTATCCATTAAAATTTCTACAATAGTGTATTGTATAGAGGCACAAATATCATTCAGGTTTTCTTCTATAAAATTAGGATTTATTCTTTGTTGTTTCTGAATAAAATAAAGAATCCCTGTTTTTAATCCACTAAAGCTAAAATCTAAATCGCCAACTTTTGGTTTTGTAAATTTATAGGCTTTCGGGTTCCCTAATTTTGCATTTTTATCAATTAGAGGACCACCAGGATAAGGCAAGCCTAAAATTTTTGCAGACTTATCAAAAGCTTCTCCAACAGCATCATCTATCGTTTCACCTAAAACTTCCATTTTAAAATGATCTGTAACTTTAACAATCTGTGTATGACCGCCACTTATTGTTAAGCAAATAAAAGGAAAAGTCGGAATTTTACTATCTTCATCTTTTATAAAGTGAGCTAAAATATGCGCTTGCATGTGGTTTATATCTAACAAAGGAATGTTTAAACCTAAAGCTAAAGATTTTGCAAAAGAAGTACCCACTAACAAAGACCCCATTAAACCTGGGCCACGTGTAAATGCAATTGCAGAGAGTTTTTCTTTTGTAATACTTGCTTGCTCTAGAGCTTGTTGCACTACAGGAACTATATTTTGTTGATGCGCTCTTGATGCTAACTCTGGCACAACACCACCGTATTTAGAGTGTACCTCTTGGTTGGCAACTACATTACTTAATACTTTACCGTCACAAATTACAGACGCACTCGTATCATCACAAGAAGATTCTATACCTAAAATATAAATGGGTGTTTTCATGAATGAGAAAAAATCGATTTCCAGCAAAATTAAGTATAATTTTAGGTTGATTTTCCTTTTTTAAGAATAGAAATTTAATTTTTTGTTAAATTTCGACGTTCTTTGTAATACGTGGCAATATTTTTGATTAAATTCCTTTAAATATTGTGAATAGTACTAAAAACAAATTGTCATCAAAAACGTAAGAAATAAAATATTAAAATGGGTAGGGTACTTTGTGCTCTTTCTGCTATTAGTTAGTATTTTACTATCTACATCTTTCGTACAAACCAAATTGGGTACTTATGCAACAAATAAACTTAATGAAGATTTTGGTACAAACTTAAGTATTGGTAAAATCAATTTATCTTTTTTAGGAAGTGTAGTCTTAAAAGATGTTCAAATTAGAGATCATCATAAAGACACTTTAATCTTTGTAAAAAAACTAAGTACTTCTTTACTAAGTGCAAAAAAAGTTTTAGATAGTGAAATTTTGTTAGATGATATTACATTAGAAGAAGGCTATTATTACATGAAAACCTACAAAGGTGAGACAAATGATAATATGGCTATTTTTATTGATAGTTTTAATAGTGAAACGCCTAAGGACTCTCTAGCACCTCCATTTATTTTAAAAGCAGATAATGTTTATGTCCAAAATTTAGATTTTAGATTGATAAATGAAAATAATAAAAGCCCGTTAAGTTTCTCTGCTACAAATATTGGCGGTAATGTTCAAGATATGGCAATTGTTGGTCCAGATTTCTCTACCAATGCAAGAGGTTTGTATTTTAAAACGAACCAAGGCTTGCAGGTAACTAATTTAACTACTAATTACGCATTTACTAAAAGTGCTATGAGCTTTGATAATACGAGGCTAGAGACCCTAAATTCTAGTGTAATTGGCGACATACTTTTTACCTATAAGAGAGAAGATTTAACTGACTTTAATGATAAAGTTACTATTAAAGCAGATTTTAAAGAAAGTAAACTAAAAGTTTTAGATTTAAAGAGGTTTTATAATGAGTTGAATGGAAGTGATATTCTTTCTTTTTCAGGAGAAATGATGGGAAAGTTAAATGATTTCAGTTTAAATAAATTAAAACTTTCAACGAAGAAAGGAATAAAAGTGAACGGAAACTTATCTTTTAAGAATACTGTAAACACAGAAAGAGGTTTTGTCTTTAATGGTGATTTAAATAACTTAACAGCAACTTACAGAGAGTTAAAAAATATATTACCAAATGTTCTAGGTAAAACCTTACCTTCTGAGTTTGGTAAATTGGGGCAGTTTAAGCTTAGTGGAAAAGTAAATGTAACCCCGTCTAGAATGAAAGCAACTATAGATTTGAAATCTCAAATAGGTAGTGTAATTACAGATTTAGAAATTAATAATATAGATGAGATTGACACTGCTTCTTATGCTGGAGATGTTGCCCTTGTTGGTTTTAATATAGGGATTTTTTTTAATGATCCTTTATTCGGAAAAGTATCTTTAAAAGGAGCTGTAAATGGAAGTGGTTTTAAGTTAGATAATATTAATACGAAGTTTATAGGAAATATTTCTGAACTTAATTTTAATGATTATACCTATAAAAATATTGTTGCCAACGGTCAATATCAAAATAATAAGTTCGATGGAGATTTGGTAATCGATGATGCCAATTTTAAAATGAAATTTAATGGTTTGGCAGATTTATCATCAGCAATACAAAAGTTTGATTTTAAGTCGGATATTACTTATTTAAATCTAAAAGAAACCAACCTATTTACTAGAGACACAATTTCTATTGTAAAAGGAAAGATAGCATTAGATATAGAAGGAAATACGTTTGATGATATTGTAGGAAAAGCAGTCTTTAAAGATGTACTCTACACAAATCAAGAAAAAGAATATCGTTTTAAAGAATTTACAGTAACGTCTTCTTTAAAAGACAGCATAAAAACCATTGATGTTGCTTCTAAAGATATTGCACAAGGTTATATTACAGGTAAGTTTTCATTTTCTGAATTACCTAAAGTAGCTCAAAATGCATTAGGAAGTATTTACACAAACTATAAACCTTATCAAGTTGCACCAAATCAGTTTTTAGATTTTAATTTCACTATTTATAATCAAATTGTAAATGTGTTTTTTCCGAAGGTTTCTATAGATGATAAAACAAAAGTTAAAGGAAAAATAAATTCTGACAAAGATTTATTTAGATTGAATTTTAGTTCACCTAGAATAGATGCTTACGGTACAGAAGTAAAGGTAATTTCTTTACGAACAGACAATAGTAACCCACTTTATAATACTTCTCTAACAGCAGAACAGGTAAATACAGAGTATTATAATATATCTAAATTAAACTTATTAAACAGAACAGAGAATGATACGTTATATTTTAAATCTATTTTTAAAGGAGGTGATCGAAAAAATGAAGACTTTAATCTCGATTTTTTCTATACATTTAATCCTGAAGGAAAGTCTGTTTTAGGGTTTGAAAAATCATCATTTATATTTAAAGACAATACTTGGAATATTAATCCTGATCATAAAAATACGGATAAAATTACATTCGACTTAAAAAGAAATGAATTCAATTTTAGTCAATTTAAGTTGATTTCAGGAGAACAAAAAATAGAGTTTATAGGGAATTTAAAAGGAACAGATGATAAAATTCTTTTAGCAGATTTCACAAAAGTAAAACTGCAAAGTTTTTTGCCAAAAATAGATAGTTTAGCTTTAAAAGGAGTGCTTTCTGGTCATATAGATTTTGTGCAAAAAGAGGGTGTTTACGCTCCAGAAGGTTCTTTAACAGTAAGAGATTTTGAAGTTAATGACTTTAAACAGGGTAATTTATTTGTAAATGTAAAAGGAGAGAATTCCTATGAAAAATACAGTGTAGATTTATCAATAGAAAACAAAGATGTTAAAAGTATTGCTGCAACCGGTGCTTTAGATTTTTCATTAGAAAGACCAATTATAGATTTAAACGTTTTTTTAGAAGAGTTTAAATTAGATGCATTTAGTCCATTAGGTCAAGATGTTTTATCCTCTCTTAGAGGAACCGCAACAGGAGATTTTACTTTAAGAGGTTTTTTGAGTAACCCAGATATGGAAGGCACACTTCGACTTAAAAATGCAGGTTTAAAATTCCCTTATTTAAATGTAGATTACGATTTTGAAGGAGAGTCTGTAATTACTTTATTACAGCAATCTTTTATTTTAGAAGATTTTAAGTTATTAGACACCAAAAATAAAACGAAAGGGATTTTAAGAGGAGATATTTCTCATTCTAATTTTAATAAATGGTTTTTAAGATTAAAAATAGAAAGTGACAATCTAATGGTTTTAGATACAGAGAATACAGAGGAAGCCTTGTACTACGGAACTGCCTTTATTGATGGTTCTGCAGATATTTTTGGTTTAACCGATAGATTAACTATCGAGTTTAATGCGAAAACAATGCCAGGAACTATTTTTGTGCTTCCATTAAGAGATGTAGAAACCGTAGACAGTTTTAGTCTTATTCATTTTAAATCAGATGAAACAAAAGTAAAAGAACGCCAAAAAGAAATTGCGTTAGAGGCTTTAAAAGGGCTTACTTTAAAAATTGATTTAGAAGTTACAAAAGATGCTGTTGCGCAAGTTGTAATTGATGAGGTTTATGGAAGTCAGTTATCTGGAAGAGGAGACGGAAACCTTCAGATTGAGATTAACACCAGAGGTAAATTTAATATGTTTGGCGATTATGTTGTAGATAGTGGAGTTTATGATTTTAAATACGGAGGTTTTGTAAACAAACCATTTGTAATTCAAAAAGGAGGAACCGTTTCTTGGAATGGGAACCCTGCAGATGCAAATTTAGACGTAACTGCAGTTTATAAAGCGAAAGCAAATCCAGGGGTTTTATTAGAAAACTTTAATTCTAATAGAAATATAGAAGTAGATTTAGTCGCAAGAATAACAGGAGGCTTATTCAATTCTAAACAAGAATTAGATATTCAATTAACCAATGTAGACCCAACAATAGCGAATGAGCTAGAGTTTGTTTTAAATGATAATAATGTAAATGACAAAACGACTCAATTTATATCTCTTTTAGCTTTTGGTAACTTTGCAAACCCAGACAAAGTGAATTTTGATGCCAATGCAACCATTACAAGTACAGCTTCTAGTGCAATTGCAGCAGCTTTTTCAAGTCTTTTAAGTAGCCCAGATAGTAAGTTTCAATTAGGTGTAGATTACCAGCAAGGGCAAAATAATAGCGACTTAGATAGATTAAATATAGATAATCAAGTAGATTTATCTGTAAGTACACAAGTAAGCGAAAGAGTTATTATTAATGGTAAAGTAGGCGTTCCTGTTGGCACGCAAACACAATCTAGTGTTGTTGGTGAAGTGAAGGTTGAGGTTCTATTAAATAAAGAAGGAAACTTTAGAGGCGTTATTTTTAATAGGCAAAACGAAATCCAATACACAATAGAAGATCAAGGGTATACCCAAGGTATTGGTTTGTCTTATCAAGTAAATTTTAATACACTTTCAGACTTACTTAAAAAGTTAGGTTTAAAGAAAAAAAAGAACTTAAAAGTAAAGAAAGAAATAAAAAAAGATACTACTAAAATAAGGGTAGAAGACTTTGGGGGTAACTAAACCTTAACGTTAAAAATCTTCAAAAAAACCTAAATCTTAAAGAAATTTACAGAGATATATTCTACTTTTAAAATATCTAAATTTCTGTTAATAATCACCGTTAAAATTTAATAATATTTAATAAAATAAAATTAAAATTCCTTTGATATAAAGGGAAAAACGGCTAAAACGATTTCGTAGATTTTTTTATTTAAATGCTTTAAAAACACTAATTTTACAATATACAATATGAAAAAAATTAAAAAAATAGCAGTCATGACGTCTGGAGGAGATGCCCCAGGGATGAATGCAGCAATAAGATCTGTAGTTAGAGCATGTGCTTATTACAGTGTTAGTTGTGTAGGGATATATAGAGGCTATGAAGGTCTTATTGAAGGGGATTTTATAGAGTTAACAGCAAGAAGTGTTAACAATATAATTAACAAAGGAGGTACTATCTTAAAATCTGCAAGATCAAAAGAATTTAGAACCAAAGAAGGAAGAGCAAAGGCTTATGAGCACCTTAAAGAAAATGAAATTGAAGCCATGGTTGTTATTGGTGGAGATGGTTCTTTTACAGGAGCAGTTATTTTTAATGAAGAATTTAACTTTCCAATTATAGGTATTCCAGGGACTATAGATAATGACATCTTTGGAACATCACATACAATTGGTTATGACACCGCTTTAAACACAGCCGTAGAAGCAATAGATAAAATTAGAGATACAGCATCCTCTCACAATAGATTGTTTTTTGTTGAGGTAATGGGAAGAGATGCTGGTTTTATAGCTTTAAATGCAGGGGTAGGCGCAGGAGCAGAAGAAATTTTAATACCAGAAGAAGATTTAGGTCTAGACAGAATGTTAGAGTCTCTTAAAAAGAGTAGACGAACAGGAAAGTCTTCTAGTATTGTTGTGGTTGCAGAAGGAGATAAATCTGGAAAAAATGTATATCAATTAGCGGAATATGTAGAAGAGAACTTACCAGAATACGATGTAAGAGTTTCTGTTTTAGGTCACATGCAAAGAGGGGGTTCACCTTCTTGTTTCGATAGAGTTTTAGCAAGTAGATTAGGTGTAAAATCTGTTGAGTTATTATTAGACGGACAAACTAATTTAATGGTGGGTTTAAAAGACAATGAAGTAATCAGTTCAAGTATTTCAGAAGCAATAAAAGGTGGTCATTCAATAAATCAAGAACTTTTAAGAGTTTCCGATATAATGACGACATAGTACTAATGAGTAAATAAAGATTAAAAAAATGATAAAAGTAGGAATTAACGGATTTGGTAGAATTGGAAGATTAGCATTCAGATCATCAGTAACAAGAGATAATGTACAAGTTGTAGCTATTAATGATTTATTAGATGTAGATTATTTAGCTTACATGTTGAAATATGATTCAGTTCACGGAGCATTTGATGGTACTGTTGAGGTTAAGAACGGTATGTTAGTTGTAAATGGAAACGAAATCAGAATTACTGCTGAAAGAGACCCTGCAAACTTAAAATGGGATGAAGTTGGAGCTGAGTATGTAATTGAATCTACAGGTTTTTTCTTAACAGAAGAAACTGCTGGGAAACACTTAAAAGCAGGAGCTAAAAAAGTTGTTTTATCTGCACCATCTAAAGACGATACACCAATGTTTGTAATGGGTGTAAATAATACAGAGTTAAAGGCAGATCAACAAATTTTCTCTAACGCATCTTGTACAACAAACTGTTTGTCTCCTATTGCAAAGGTGTTAAATGACAATTGGGGAATCTCAGAAGGTTTAATGACAACCGTACATGCTGCAACTGCAACTCAAAAAACAGTTGATGGTCCTTCTATGAAAGACTGGAGAGGTGGACGTTCTGCGATTCATAACATTATTCCTTCCTCTACTGGAGCTGCTAAAGCTGTAGGAAAAGTAATTCCTGCTTTAAACGGAAAATTAACTGGTATGGCTTTTAGAGTTCCTACGATGGATGTTTCTGTGGTAGATTTAACAGTAAAATTAGAAAAGCCAGCTACCTATGCAGAAATTTGCGCAGCAATGAAATCTGCTTCAGAAAGCGGGCCAATGAAAGGTGTTTTAGGGTATACTGAAGATTCAGTAGTTTCTCAAGATTTTATTGGAGATACTCGTACTTCTATCTTTGACGCCAATGCAGGTATTGCATTAAACGACAACTTTGTGAAAATTGTTTCTTGGTATGATAACGAAATAGGTTATTCAACTAAGATTGTAGACTTAATTGAATATTCTGCTTCTTTGTAATCTTCAAAATAAACACAATAAAAAACCTGATAGATTTACTTCTATCAGGTTTTTTTTATTTTTGAATACTGAATACTACTTAACAGCTATTGCACTAATTTCGACATTTACAAATTTAGGCAAGTTTGCTACTTCTACAGTTTCTCTTGCAGGAGCCGTTTCTTCATTAAAATATTGTCCGTAAACGGCATTTATTTCCCCAAAGTTGTTCATGTCAGAAATAAATATTGAAGTTTTAATTACATTTTCAAAAGTCATTTCAGCAGCAGCTAAAACTTCCTTTAGGTTTTCCATTACTTGTGTTGTTTCTTCTTTAATTGAAGCTAAAACCAATGCTCCTGTTTCAGGGTTAATAGCAATTTGACCTGAAGTGTATAACGTATTTCCTGTTAAAACAGCTTGATTATAAGGACCAATTGGTGTAGGTGCTTTGCTTGTTGTGATTATTTTTTTCATTTAAATGGTTGTTTATAAAGTTTAAAACGATGTCTAATTCGCCATCATAATTGTATACTACATATGATAATATTCCAATTCCAAAGATAAAATTAAGATAAAAATATAGATTTCTACCATCATTTTCCCTAAAAGACTATCTATTTCATTGTTTATGAATAAAGTAAATCCTATCAAGAGCTATTATGGCTTTACAAATTGAATAAAAACTACTTAAAGTTGCCATGATAAAAATGATTAAATTCATCTTAAAACAACTTTCTATCTGGTGGCTTATTTTTATCCCACTTTAAATCAGATAAGACAGAAGATTTCACACCTATAAAAAAGGTGTAAGAAGAGTTTGTACCAAAAGGAACCCAATTAAAATTGAAATTCCAACTATCTAAATCTCTCGTGAAATTAAATCTAGAAAAAGTAAAAGCACCACCTTTAACATCATAACCAGAAGAATATCCCATTTTCCATTTTGGTGATAACTCTACATTACCACTAAACATAATACTGTGTACTCCAATATTTCCACCATCAAGCCCATTATTAATATAATTAGTAGAATATGCTAAACTTATAGACCAAGGTATATCCGCATTGTAAAGTTTTGCTGTTTTGTTTTTATCTTCGCCACTCGTATTTTTTGAGTTATTCATTTGGCCGAATCTATCAGTAGGATTAATATCTGCGCCAATAACATCTTGTGAGTTGTTAGGGTCTCTGTTTTTATCTTTTTTATCACCTTTTTTATCCTTTTTAAAATCTGCACTAGAAATAGAATAATTGGCGGTTAAACTTGCATTGGTTAATCTTAATCCTAAAAAGTTAGAATTAAATTCATTAATTCTAATAGGAGAACCTGTTGAAGAAGCAACAACTTTGTAAGGGTCTAAAGAACCACTTAAATTTACAGATAACTTATCTTTAAACAAACGTGTTCCTGCAGAAAAGTTAACTTTAGACCAACGCAAACTATCTGCGGCCATGTTATAATTACTACTAAAATTTAGGTTGTTTAAAAGCATTATTTTTTCATCCTCCTCATCACTATCAGGATCTTTAGGCGCAACTTTAGCTTCTAAAACGTTGTTTAAAGAGATTCCTATAGAATTACTTAAGCCTGAGGAAGGGCCACCATATATTCCCTTGTCAAAAACAGTGTAATCTTTCAAATCGCTTGGGTTGTTACTAGCTTGCACTTGTTTTAAGTATTTTTCTTCAAAATCTGGTCTGTAAGAATAAGATATAGAAGGTCTAAACGTATGTCTTATTCCTTTTAATCTCCCTTTTTTAAAGTTGAAAGTACCATAAATGTTTGTAGATAAACTTACACCAGTATTATATTCTCTAAAACTTTTGAAACCTCTTAGCGTATCTGTTACAATTTTGTTATTTGTAGCATCATATTCTTTTTCAATATAATCGAACTGCCATGTTTCTTCATAACTTACACTTGGTGATACAGTAAAGTATTTAAAAGCCTTAAAATTTGTACTTGTTCCGGTTTTATGTCGCATACCAGCTCTAGCAGTTTCAAACATTTTAGCCGTTAAAAAATCATCATCTGTAGTGTTAATTAAATATTTACTATCTAAAGTGTAATTAAAGCCCATTTTCTGAATAGGGTTCTTTTTTATACCATTTTTTCCTGCAAAAGGATACACTCTGTTCATGTTTACAGTTAAAGAAGGCAATGTCATTGTAATTTCTTCTGTATTTGTGTTTTGCTGATGTTGGGCAGTAACATTCATATTAAAGGGAGTACCAACAAAAGTTTTACTATAGTTTACAGAAGAACTAAGACTGTTCGTTTGTGTTTGTGCAACATTAAATTGATTTTGTGATTCTCTAAAAAACTTACTGCTTCCTAAGTTTACAGAGGCTGTAAATCTAGAATTCGGACTCGCTTTTGTGTCTTGATTATGGTTCCACCTAAGGTTAAATTTATTCGATTTACTAAAATCATCAAAACCACGAATTCCGTTGATGTTGTTTTCGAAACTAAAATTGAAAGTCCCATTAAAACGGTATCTTTTATTGTAATTTGAATTCGCTCTAAAACCCCAACTTCCGTTAGAATAAGCATCTCCAGTAATTCCTAAATCTACATAATCATTAATTGCAAAATAATATCCACCGTTTTGAAACCCAATACCTCTATCACTACTTCCAGTATCAAAAGCAGGAATTAGAAACCCAGAAACACTTGTTTGGGTAATAGGAAAATAAGCAAAAGGTAAGTAAACAGGTGTGGGTACATCTGCTATAAATAATTGACTACCACCAACAATTATTTTCTTTCCAGGAATAATTTTTGCTTTACTTGTTCCTATATAATAATCTAATTTTTCTGAAGTGGTAAATTTAATGTCTCTAACATAAATAGTAGAGTCATTTACTCTTTTGGTTTTTTTACCAAATGTAAACATTTCACCTTGTTTGGTTTTTAAACCATAAATTAAAGCTTTCTTAGATTTAAAGTTATAAACAATAGAATCTTGCTCAGACTCTTCATTACCTTGTTTAAAAATAGGGCGCTGTATATAACCAGTACTATCAATAATTCCTTTTGCAAAAAGTGTGTTTTTAATATAATCTACAACTATAATACCTGCTTTTAAATCTATATCTGTATAGGTAATATTTGCTTCGTTGTAAAGAGTTACAGTTTTGTTTTTGGCATTTTGTATAGTATGGTCTTTTGCAACATGTGTAATAATATCTTCAATAGTTTCTTTTGGTTTAATTGTATCTAAAGAAATTGTATCTTTTTCTCTGAGTAGTATAGTGTCTTTTTTTATTGTAGATGTACTATCTACCTTGTTTAAGGGAACAGAATCTTTCTTAACTATGGGAACCACTATTTTTTTAGTTGGTTTTATGTCCTGAGAAAACCCTAGCTTTGTAAAAAAGAGGCAGCAAAATAAAAGTATATATGATAGGTTTGTTTGCAATGCTTTTAATACTATTTTTGTATGTGAATGAAAATATGGCGTAATATTTGAAACACCAAATTTAAGAATTCAAAATTAGTTAAATTTTATTGATGCAATCCCAACAAAAACACAAAAATATTATCAAACTTAAAATTATTTTTCTACTGCTGTTCATATTTGTAAGTAACAGTGTATCAACCTATGCTCAAAAAGAGTATGTAGTTGTTTTAGACGCTGGCCATGGAGGTAAAGATCCAGGTAACTTAGGAAACGGCTTTAAAGAAAAAAGTATTGCTTTAAAAGTGGCTTTAAAAGTTGGTGAAAAGTTAAAGCAGCATAAAGATGTGAAAGTAATTTTTACTAGAAAAAAAGATGTTTTTATAGATTTATGGAAAAGAGGAGATATTGCAAATCATGCAAAAGCAGATTTGTTTGTTTCTATTCATTGCGATTCTCATACGTCAAACGCTTATGGTGCAGGAACTTTTGTTTTAGGTTTAAGAGGAAACAAGAAAAACCTTGAAATAGCCAAAAGAGAGAATGCAGTTATTCTTTTAGAAGATAATTTTAGAGATAAATATAAGGGTTTCGATCCTAATTCTGCAGAATCTGTAATTGGTTTATCATTACTTCAAGAAGAAAATTTAGATAAAAGTTTAGCTATTGCAAGCTTAATTCAGAATAATTTTGCTTTTAAACTGAAAAGAAACAATAGAAAAGTAAAGCAAGATAATTTTCAGGTTTTAAGAGAAACTATAATGCCAAGTGTTTTAGTAGAATTAGGCTTCTTAACAAACAAAAAAGAAGGTAGGTTTTTAAATTCTAAAATAGGTCAAACAAAAATGGCCAATGAAATATCAGACGCCATTTATAACTATATTAAAAACTTAAAACTAAATACTGTTATTGCAGAAGTTACCACTAAAGCACCTGTAAATGAAATTGAATTTAAAGTGCAAGTTGCATCAGGAAGAAATAAAATAGCCACAAAATCTTATAATTTTAAGGGCTTAAAGAACATAGAAAGAGTTCAGGTTGGTAGCTATTATAAATATTATTATGGCAATAGTTCTTCTTATAAATCTGTAGAAAAAGCAAGAAGAGTGGTACAGGCTAAAGGCTATAAAACTGCTTTTATTGTCGCCTTTAAAAATGGAAAAAAAATAGCCGTACAAGAGGCTTTAAAAATGCAGTAAAATTAACAGATTCTAATAAAAATTATTAGTAATTTTGTTGAAAACTTCTATACATGTCTAAAGAATTAAAAACCGGAATTATTGCAGTAATTATTATTGTCATTTCTATTTGGGGATATAACTTCCTGAAAGGGCAAAATTTACTAGATCCTGGTTCTCGTACTTTTAAAGTTGAATATGGTAAAATTGGCGGGCTTACGAAGTCTAGTTCGGTTACTATCAATGGTTTAAAGGTTGGTAAGGTTGATAAAATTGAATTTGATAGAAGTGAGGAAAAAAGAGGTCATTTAATAGTAACTTTTATTGTTGATAATGATTTTGAGTTTTCTAAAAAAAGTATTGTTAGAATATATTCTCCTAATCCTTTAAGTGGTTCAAATTTAGCAGTAATACCTAGTTATGAAGGCGAAATGGCTGTTTCCGGAGATCTTTTAGAAGGTGAAATGGAAGAAAGCTTGTTTACTTCCATTGGTGAAAGATTAAATCCTCTGCAACAGAAAATAGAAAGTGTAATTGTTCGAGCAGATACATTGTTTAGTGGTGTAAATAGAATATTGAATGATGAAACAATTGATGGTATTAATAGTTCTGTTTCTAACTTAGCTGGTACAATAGCAGATATTAGAAAAACCATTCAAGCTGTTAATTCGATGGTTGTAGACAATCAAGAAAACTTAAAAATTACCTTAGAAAATACTAAAAACATTACAAAAAACTTTAGTAAAGTATCCGATAGTTTAAATGCTGTAGACTTTAATAAAATTATAAGTAAAGCAGAAGAAGCTGTTAGTAATTTTAATGAAATGTCTAAGAAAATAAATTCTGGAGATGGTACTATTGGTAAATTGATTAACGACAAAAGAATGTATGACAATTTAGAAGCTGCCACTAGAGAGTTAGAAGAATTATTAAGAGATATAAAGCTAAACCCAAAAAGATATATTCATTTCTCTATCTTTGGTAAAAGTCCAGAACCTTATGGCGAGGAAATCCAATACTAATTATAACCATTAGCACTATTTAAATGCAATACTTACCAAACATCCTTTTTGCAATCGCATTAATTGCTGGTATCAGCTTTTTTGTGATGAATATTCGCAAAATTTTTAGAAATATAAATTTAGGAAAAGAGATTAATAGAACAGATAATAAACCACAACGTTGGAAAAATATGATTAAGATTGCTTTGGGGCAATCTAAAATGGTTAGAAGACCAGTCTCAGGTTTTTTACATATTATTGTTTATGTTGGTTTTATTATTATAAACATCGAAGTTTTAGAAATTATTATTGACGGTTTATTAGGAACACACCGAATATTTCAAGGCTTTTTAGGTAACGCTTTTTACGGGTTTTTAATAGGAACTTTTGAAATTTTAGCCGCCTTGGTTTTTGTAGCTGTTGTTCTTTTTTGGACTCGTAGAAATATTGCAAACATAAAACGTTTCTTAAGTTCAGAAATGAAGGGGTGGCCAAAAATGGACGGAAATATGATTCTGTACTTCGAGATGGTTCTAATGACTCTTTTTATTGTAATGAACGCCACAGATACTACTTTTCAGCAAGCTGGAATCGGTAATCCGATAAGTCAGTTTATTGCACCTTTGTTTGATGGCTTTTCAGCAGAAGCAGTGCATACAATCGAAAGAACAGCTTGGTGGATTCATATTTTAGGAATATTAGTTTTCTTAAACTATTTATATTATTCTAAGCATTTACATATTTTGCTAGCTTTTCCAAACACCTTTTTTGCGAATTTGAATCCGAAAGGACAATTCACTAATTTAGAGTCGGTTACTGCTGAGGTTAAATTAATGATGGATCCAGATGCAGATCCTTACGCAACACCTGCAGAAGGAGCAGAAGCCGAAGTGCCAGAAAAGTTTGGCGCATCAGACGTTATCGATTTAAATAAGATGCAGCTTCTAAATGCATATACATGTACAGAATGTGGACGATGTACATCTGCTTGTCCTGCAAATTTAACAGGTAAAAAATTGTCTCCTCGTAAAATTATGATGGATACCAGAGATCGTCTAGAAGAGGTTGGTAGAAATATAGATGCAAATGGAGGAACCTTTAAAGATGATGGCAAGCAATTATTAAACGACTACATTTTACCAGAAGAACTTTGGGCGTGTACAAGTTGTAATGCTTGTGTAGAAGAGTGTCCTGTAAATATAGATCCACTTTCTATTATTATGGACATGAGAAGGTATTTAGTAATGGAAGAAAGTGCTGCACCACAAGAACTAAATGCGATGATGAGTAACATCGAAAATAATGGTGCACCATGGCAGTACAACCAACAAGACAGGTTAAACTGGGCTAAAGAAGATTAGTTTCGGTATTACAGTTATAGTCTTTAGGCTAATGTTAGCTTGAGTGATTTCGCTTTTTCACGAATCGTATCGAGAACAAAGATTTACATAAATAAACAATACAAGATTAAACATCAAAAGATATGAATGTACCAACAATGGCAGATATGATGGCTCAAGGAAAACAACCAGAAGTGTTGTTTTGGGTTGGTGCTGCAGGAAGTTATGATGATAGAGCAAAAAAAATATCGAGAGCATTTGTAAAAATATTACATCATGCCAATGTTAGTTTTGCCGTTTTAGGAACAGAAGAATCATCTACAGGAGACGCAGCAAAAAGAGCAGGAAATGAGTTTTTGTTTCAGATGCAAGCAATGATGAATATTGAGGTTTTAAATGGGTATGAAGTTAAGAAAATTGTTACTTGCGATCCACATTCATTCAATACCTTAAAAAATGAATACCCAAGTTTAGGTGGTAAATATGAAGTTTTTCACCATACACAATTCATACAAGATTTAATTTCTGACGGTCGTTTAAAGATTGATGAAAGCACATTACAGGGGAAAAGAGTCACCTTTCATGATCCTTGTTATTTAGGAAGAGGGAATGATGTTTATGAATCTCCAAGAGATTTAATTAGAAGATTGGGTGTTAATTTAACAGAAATGAAACGCAGTAAATCTACCGCTTTATGTTGTGGTGCTGGTGGAGCTCAAATGTTTAAAGATGCAGAAAAAGGAGATAAAGAAATTAATGTTTTAAGAACTGAAGATGCTTTAGAAACCAAACCAGACATTATTGCAACAGGTTGCCCATATTGTAACACAATGATGACAGATGGTATTAAATTTAAGGAAAAAGAAGCAGAGGTAGTTGTTAAAGATATTGCAGAATTAATTGCAGAAGCAAATAACTTATAAGATGAAAAACATTTTTTTAGCATTATTTTGTATCGTTTTATTTTCATGTACTAAAAATGAAAAGAAAGAAGTAGTTCCTGTTGAAAACACTGAGGTTAATGAGGTTGTAACTCCTGTTGAGGCTGAAGTTATAATAGAAGATAGGTTGGTGTTTACCGTTCAAATAGCAGCTTTACAAAACAAGAATAAAGTTTTAGCAAATCTGGAAAATATAAATGTTTTTTTAGAAAACGGATTGACGAAATATCGATTAGGGAGTTTCGAGACCTACAAAGAAGCTAGAAGCTTTAGAAATCAATTAATTACAAATTATAAAGGCGCATTTGTGCAAGCTTTGTTAAATGATGCTCCAATAGTTATTTCAGAAGCTTTACAATATTAGTTTTTATGACAGATTCTTTTCAGAATATTGCAGTCACTTCTTTTCCAGATATTACTAAAATCGATTTTAAATCAATAGATAATAGGTATTTAAAAGTGATTCTTATAAATACAAGCTTCATTTTTATAGCTCTTTTTGTTATCATTTTCTTTATTAATTATAAAGATATCTTTGAGTTAGCAGAATATTCACTTTGGTTGTATCTTACCCTT
The DNA here is from genome assembly GCF_002831685.1 of Polaribacter sp. ALD11. Taxonomy (NCBI): domain Bacteria; kingdom Pseudomonadati; phylum Bacteroidota; class Flavobacteriia; order Flavobacteriales; family Flavobacteriaceae; genus Polaribacter; species Polaribacter sp. ALD11. The sequence continues at coordinate 3,479,972 of NZ_CP025119.1, forward strand.
GCTATTGTTTATGTTTCAATACTCTTTGTAAAAATTATTGAGTTTAAAAAAAGGAAATATGCCGTTAGGGAAAAAGACATTTCTTATCAAAAGGGTTATTTTCTCAGAAGCCTAACAACTGTTCCTTTCAATCGAATACAGCACGTAGAAATAGATGAAGGTCCTGTTTCTCGCTTTTTTAGTTTGGTTTCTTTAAGTGTTTTTACTGCTGGTGATAGTAGTGAAGATTTAAAGATTAGCGGACTTTTAAAAGAAGAAGCGGAGCAAATGAAAGAATTCATCAGTAATAAAATAGATGGATAACACAGAAAACTTTAGTCAGTTTAGAAGACAATCTAAAAAAGGGATTCTTATCATTTATATAAATATTCTATACAAAGCATTAAAAGCTTTTTGGATTCTATTATTCCTTTTTATTCAAAAATTTTCTAAAATTTCAGAAACCACTCTTTTATACATTTACATAGGTGTTGGCGTATTGTTACTCTTTTTTTTAGTTAGAGCTTTTTTAGTTTTCAGAAATTTTCAATTCAAAATAGAAAATCAACATTTTATATTAAAAAAAGGAATCCTCAAAAAAACACATACTTCTATTCCTTTTGATCGAATTCAGAATATTAATTTTAAGCAAAACATTATTCAGCAAATTATAAATGTGCATGAAGTAAATGTTGAGACAGCGGGCTCTAGTGAAGCCGAAATTTCAATTAAAGCATTGTCGTTTAAAGAAGCAAGTGCGTTAAAACAAGCAATTACCATTTACGATAAAGGGGCTGTTAATGTAGAGGTTGATTTAGAAGAAAAACCCTTGTTAAAGGTTGGTTTTTTAGCTTTGATAAAAGTAAGTCTCACAGAAAATCATTTACAGAGTTTGTTGCTTTTGTTTGCTATTCTAATAGGTTTCTTTCAACAAATTACCGAACTTTTCGATAGTTTAGGTAAACAAGATCTTTTAGATGATTATATTACAGAGAACACTTCTTCATTAGAAACAAGCGTATTCTTAATAGTTGGTTTGCTTATTCTTTTAACTGTTATTGCCGTTTTAAGTTCTATAGTACGTGTGGTATTGCGTCATTTTAATTTAACGGTTTTTGTAAAAAATAATGCTTTAGAAATTTATCAAGGTTTAACAACTAAGAAGTCTGTAATTTTAAAGAAAGATAAAGTTCAACATATTACAATCTCTCACAATCCAATAAAAAAGAGGTTAGGTATTTCATTTATCACTTTTAAACAAGCAATTAGTGGTAAAGTAAAGAAAAAACAAGATAAAGTTATTAAGATTGTTGGCTGTAAAACAGCGCAAATTTCAGCAATTAAAAACTTGCTTTATCCTGATGAAAATTTAGAGAACAGAGATAAAAATTATTCAGATTCTTATTATAAAATACGATTGTATGTAAGAGGTTTTTTAATTTTTTTACTATTAAATGTTGGTCTTTATTTTTCAATCGAAAATAATTATGTTTTTTTTGTGAATACTTTGTTAATACCCATTTTTATCTTCTCAATAGAATTAAGTTTTAGAAAGAGGTATTATCTTTTTAATGAAGATTTGTTACTTGTAGGTCAGGGAACTATAGAAACGCACAAAACGTATTTGCCTTTTTTTAAAGTACAAAATATAGAATTAAAACAAACTATTTTTCAAGCCAAAAAAAACGTTGCAGATGTAGTTTTTCAGACAGCATCTGGAAAAATAAAATTACCTTGCATTCCATTAGAGGAAGCTCAAAAAATATATAATTACACATTATTTAAAGTAGAAACTAGTCAGAAATCATGGATGTAAAAAGTTATATAAAAGCAGCGCGTTTAAGAACACTTCCTTTGTCTATTTCTGGAATAATTGTTGGTGCTGTTTTAGGGAATGATTTTGTAAACAATTTATCTGAAAGTAGTTTAAAAACTTCAATTTTGGAATCTTCAGTTTTCTGGTTGGCAATTTTAACTACGATTGGTTTTCAAGTATTGTCTAATTTTGCAAACGATTACGGAGACGGAGTTAAAGGTTCAGATAAAAATAGAACAGGAGAAGCAAGAATGGTTTCTTCAGGTGCAATTACACCAAAGCAAATGAAAATGGCAATGATTTTAACAACAGTGGTCACTTTATTTATAGCATTGCTGTTAATTTATACTGCTTTTGGAAGTGAGAATTTCGGATTTTCTATTTTATTTTTTGGTTTAGGAATTGCATCTATAGCAGCAGCAATAAAATACACCGTTGGTAATTCAGCATATGGTTATAGTGGTTTTGGAGATGTCTTTGTGTTTCTTTTCTTCGGATTATTAAGTGTAGTTGGCAGTTACTTTTTATACACTAAACAAATTAATTTCAGCATATTTTTACCAGCAATTTCTATAGGATTGTTAAGTACAGCCGTTTTAAATTTGAATAATTTACGAGATCGAGAAGAAGATAAAACAAATAATAAAAATACGTTAGTTGTAAAATTAGGAGCAGAGAAAGCTAAAAAATACCATTATTTTTTAATTATTGGTGCATTAATTGCCGCACTTATATATGTGTTTTTAGATTTTAGATCAGTTTATCAACTGATATTCTTAGTAGCATTTGTTCCATTGATAAAAAATACAATAACAGTATCAAAAAATAATATTCCTGGAGCCTTAGACGGCGAATTAAAAAAAGTAGCTTTGAGTACTTTTTTATTTGCTGTATTATTCGGAATAGGACAACTTTTTAAAATGTATATATGAAAACAATAAAAGTAATTTTAATTATAATTTCTGTTTTAGTTTTAGCTTTTTTAACTACTGGTCTTGTTATTAAAGAAACTAGTTATTCAGCAACAGTTTCAATAGAGAAGCCAGTAAATGAGGTTTTTAACAACTTCATGAAAATTGATAGTGTTAAAAATTGGATTCCAGAGATACAGTCTGTAAAAGCAACTAATAAAAACCCAGGGATGATAGGTAGCATTTATAATGTTGTAGTTTTAAACCAAGGGGAAGAAATAAAAATGACGGAGAAAATTATGGCGTACGTACCTAATGAGAAAGTGACGTTATTTTTTGATGCTGAAAATATGTTAAAGAAAGATGATTATCTTTTTTCTGAAGAAAATGGAATAACCACAATTACTTTAAATGCAAGTTGCCAAAGCGAATCGTTTATAATGGCGTGTATGTTTCCTTATTTTAAAGGTACTTTTCAAAAACAAGATCAATCTTATTTGAATAATTTTAAGAACTATATAGAAAATAAATAGTCAGTATTTTGATAACAGCAACTTATAAAAAATACATTCTCAACTTTAAAAACCCGAGTGGAACTTCTCGCGGAATTTTAAGAACTAAAGAAACTTGGTTTATTGTTTTAGAAGAAAATGGTAAAAAAGGAATAGGAGAAACCGGTTTATTTAGAGGTTTAAGTATTGATGATGTGGTTAATTATGAAGAAAAACTAATTTGGGTTTGTAATAATATCAATTTAGGTTTAGAGTTTTTACTAAAAGAACTCTTAGAGTTTCCGTCTATTCAATTTGGGGTAGAGCAAGCTTTTTTGTCCTTAAAAAGTGTAGATAAATTTGAGTTATTTCCATCTGAATTTACCAAAGGAACAGCAGGAATTGCAATCAATGGTTTGGTCTGGATGGGAGATAAAGAGTTTATGAAAAAACAAATTCAAGAAAAGTTAAAAACTGGTTTTTCTTGTATAAAAATGAAAATTGGCGCAATCAATTTTGATACAGAAATAGCATTATTAAAATCGATTCGAAAAGAATTCTCGTCTACAGAAATTGAATTAAGAGTAGATGCAAATGGTGCATTTAAACCAGAAGATGCACTAGAAAAGTTAAAAATACTTTCAGAATTAGAGATTCATTCCATTGAGCAACCTATAAAACAAGGGCAATTACAAGAAATGGCTTTTTTGTGTAAAAACACGCCATTGCCTATTGCATTAGATGAAGAGCTGATAGGCGTCTTTTCTTCCGAAGAAAAAAAGAGACTAATAGAGATGGTGAAACCACAATTTATAATTTTAAAACCAAGTTTGGTTGGTGGATTCTCTGGAAGTAAAGAATGGATTGATTTAGCTGAAAGTAATAGTGTAAAATGGTGGATTACTTCTGCTTTAGAGAGTAATATTGGTTTAAATGCTATTGCGCAGTTTACGCACAGTTTAAAAAAAAAATTACCGCAAGGTCTTGGAACCGGAGGCTTATTTACTAATAATTTCGAAAGTCCGTTAGAAGTTAAAAACGGAACATTACACTATAACAATTCCAAAAACTGGAATTTCAATTTATAATTAAAAATTGTCTTCTCGAACTCAGTAAAGAGGTTAAACTATAAAACATGAATTACATTCAGCAAGCGTACAAAGGAAAGAATGAATGGTACCATTGGGTGCTAACAATTGTATTAGTATTTTTCGGTTGGCAGGTTTTAGGTGTTTTGCCTTTAGTTATGGCAGCAGCAGCAAAATCTGAAAATCTTGCTCAATTCACAAAATTTGCAGAAGATAGTTTTATGACTGCTGGAATAGATAAGAATTTTTTCCTTTTTCTTATGATTTTCACTTTTTTTATGGGATTAATTTTTCTGTTCATTGGTGTAAAATATATTCATAAAAGAAGTATCACCTCTTTGGTAACAAGTAGAGATAAAGTTGATTGGAAACGTTTTTTTTATGGTTTTTTTGTCTGGGGAATTTTGGCTGTAGTGATGTCTTATGCGAGTATATTATTAGCCCCAGAAAATTTTACTTGGAATTTTAATGCAACTCCATTTTTCATTTTGGTAGCTATTTCATTTTTATTTTTACCGTTTCAAACAAGCTTAGAAGAATTGCTCTTTAGAGGTTATTTTATGCAAGGAATAGGAATTTTAGCAAAAAACAGATGGGTTCCTTTAATTATAACTTCTGTAGTTTTTGGTTTATTACATGGCGCAAATCCTGAAGTTGCAAAATTGGGGCAAATAACTATGGTTTTCTACATTGGTACAGGTTTGTTTTATGGAATAGTAACTTTAATGGATGAAGGAACAGAGATTGCTATGGGGTTGCATGCAATTAATAACATAACTGCTGCATTTTTTATAACTACAGATTGGACCGTTTTTCAAACAGATGCTTTGTATATAGACACATCAGAACCTTCTGTAACTTGGGAAATGTTTTTACCTGTGTTTATTTTATACCCTTTAATGTTATTTTTGTTCTCTAAAAAATACGGTTGGTCAAATTGGAAAGAAAAACTAACTGGTAAAATTATTGAGCCGGTTAACTTGAAAGAAAACTATAGAATTATAGATGAATATTAATTTTCATAAAGATTTTAAATTAAACGAAGTTTCATTTGCTACGGTTGATGAATTATTAGTGTATACAGCTAATTTTTCGGAGGATGTTCAACATTTCTTAGGAGACTGGTTCTCAGAAAAAGAGTTTGTTGTTGTGCAAACTTCAGGTTCTACAGGAATACCAAAACTAATAAAATTACAAAAAAAGCAGATGCAAAACTCTGCTATAGCAACAGGAAACTATTTCAATTTAAAAGAAAAGACAACTGCTTTTTTGTGTTTGCCGGTGGAGTATATTGCTGGTAAAATGATGCTTGTGAGGGCAATTACTTTAGGTTGGCATTTAGATATTGTAGCTCCAACTTCTAGCCCGTTAAAAGAGAACTCAACAGCGTATGATTTTTCTGCAATGGTGCCGTTACAAGTAGAAAACTCATTAGAAAAACTACATCAAATTAAAAAACTGATTGTTGGTGGAGGTGTTGTTTCAAACAATCTTCAAGAAAAATTACAACCTATTTCTACCGAAGTTTTTGCTACTTATGGTATGACAGAAACCATAACTCATATTGCTATTAAAAAACTAAACCATTTTACGTCTTTGAGAGGTGAATTGATGAAGCAATGTTTACCTAAAGAATTCTATCAAACCTTACCAGGCGTAATAATCTATAAAGATGAAAGAAATTGTTTGGTGATTGATGCTCAAAAAGTATCCCAAGAAATCATATTTACAAATGATGTTGTAAATTTAATTTCTGATACGCAATTTGAATGGTTAGGTAGATTCGATAATGTAATAAATTCTGGAGGAATTAAATTACACCCAGAAAAAATAGAAGAAAAATTATCTAGAATTATTGAGCAACGCTTCTTTGTAGTTGGTATTCCTGATGAAAAGTTAGGGAAGAAGTTAATTTTGGTTATTGAATTGGATAGCTTTAAAATTTCCAAGTTTGAACGCTTATTGGCTGTTGAGCTTAATAATTTAGTAGGACTTTCTAAATTTGAGGTTCCTAAGAAAATTTATTTTATAGACGCATTTATTGAAACGGAGACAAAAAAAATCCAACGTAAAAAAACGCTGGACTTAATTAAATTTTAATCTAAGTTTAGTAAATACTCTCTTAAATCTTCGTGTTCACTTAAATTCAATTTCTTCTTAATTCGATACCTACCTGTTTGTACAGATCTTGGGTCTATTAGTAATATTCTTGCAATTTCTTTTGTTTGCATGTGTAGTTTTATAAACATACAATGTCTTAACTCTGTGTCGGAAATAGTAGGATGTTTTTCAATTAACTTATCATAAAAATTATTATGTACTGCGTTAAAGTGTTCTTTTAGAGTATTCCAATCTTCATTCCTCTCTAAAACATAATCTATTTGGTTTATAACTCCTTTGACAACCGATTTTTCTTCTGTTTTAATTCCTTTTAAATCTGCTTTAATTTCTTTAAAATATTGCTTGTTGTGCAGCAGGTTTGTAGTTAAGGTTATCATTTCCTTATCCTTAGATAAAATTATAGAGTTTAATGTTGCTATTTTTTGATTTTTTTCTTTATTTCTTTTCTTAGTACTATCAATTATAAAATAATAACCAAATAATGCAAGGATAAGAAATACACTAATTAAAAAAACAAGAACTTTTAAATTGTAATTTGTGTTTTCTAAGCTTTCTTTTTGAAGGACTATTTTATCATACTCAAATTTAGAATTTAAATCTCTTATTTTATGTTCTAACTCTTTGTTCTTCTTATTCTTATTTTTTAGCACAAAAGATAAAACTTCAGGATTATTATGTCCAATTAATTCTAAACTAAAAATGCAATCGCTAGAGAACTCGTTGGCTTGATGAATTGATACACTTATGATATTTTCTCCATTTTTAAAAATTGTATTATCAAAAAAGTGTTGATTAAATACATGCTCTGCTTCTTTCTTTATCGTTTTTAAAGCAATAGTTGTATTACTAATAGTAGAATTGGGCATGTTGTCTCTAAAAAGCTCTTTTCCGTTAATGTACACTACAGCACCGTCATCTCTTTGAATTTTTAATTCATAAGCAAGATATTTATTATCTATGAATATTTTTTTCTTAAAATACTTAGTAATTTCTTTTTTTTCTTTGTTATTTCCAAAAGAAAGGTTTGTTTTGTTTTTTTTATCTCCATAGCCTAAAGGCGATTTTCCTATCTTCCAGTTGGAGAATTTTTCAAGAGATATCCAATCATTTTCTAGGTAACCATTGTCATAATAATGCCAAAAATCTTCGTTTTTAATTAGAGTGTCTTGTGAGAATAGCATGTTAACTTGCAAAAGAATAAGTATTGAAGCTACGCCTTTTATTAGCTGTAATATTTTCATTTATAAGTTAATAAGTATTTGTGTAGTGTAAATGTAGTAGTTTTATTATAATTTTAATAATTATGTAGTAGTTTAGTTGAAATAATATTTTTAAAGAAATTTAAAACAATGGTATCTTTGACCATATTAAGAAGAAGCTTTGTGGTAATAAAATTGGGGGATTGAACTTATTACATTGAAGATTCAAAAAAAAAGTCGTGATTCAATTATCACGACTTTTTTGTTGCTGAATTATATGTAAAAGTATGTATTACATAACCATAGAATGATATACATTTTGCACATCATCATCTTCTTCTAATTTTTCTAAAAGCTTTTCTACATCTGCTTGTTGGTCTTCAGAAAGCTTAGTAGTTGTTGTTGGTATTCTTTCAAAACCAGAAGATAAAATTTCTACATTATTTCCTTCAAAGAAAGATTGAATGGCACCAAATTGCTCAAAAGGAGCATAAATGATAATTCCTTCCTCATCATCAAAAACCTCTTCAACTTCAAAATCTATTAATTCTAATTCTAATTCTTCAAGATCTGTAGTAATATCTTCTTTTTTAATAGTGAAGGTACAAACATGATCAAACATAAAAATAACAGAGCCAGAAGTACCTAAATTTCCGTCACACTTATTAAAAGCAGACCTAACATTAGCAACAGTTCGATTATTATTGTCTGTAGCTGTTTCTAAAACAAGTGCTATACCATGAGGTGCATATCCTTCAAATAAGACCTCTTTGTAATCGGCAGTATCTTTATCAGTTGCTTTTTTAATGGCGCGCTCTACGTTTTCTTTAGGCATGTTTGCAGCTTTTGCATTCTGCATAACTGCTCTTAACCTAGAGTTTGCATCAGGATTTGGACCACCTTCTTTAATAGCCATTACAATATCCTTACCAATTCTGGTAAAAGTTTTAGCCATTGCCGACCAGCGTTTCATTTTGCGTCCTTTTCTAAGTTCGAATGCTCTACCCATTTCTATTCTTCGTTTTATTTATCCTTACAAATGTAAAAATTTGAAAGTTGTTTCACAATTTTTTTGAAACTTGATTTGTGAACTAAATATACCTATTACTAGGTATTGTTTCATAGATTTTAGATTTATAATTTTGAAAATAACTTAAAACCGAACGTATCATGAAAAAAATTACTTTTTTAATTCTTACATTTTTAACTATTTCTTTGTTTGCGCAAACGAAATTAACCTCATCACTATCAGAGTCGATGAGTAATAATACTTGGGTCAATAGTTCTAAGCAAGTTTATAGTTATGATATAAATGGAAACCTAGCAACTGAATTATATGATTATTGGGATCAATCAAATTCAGTTTGGATAAAGCAAGATCGGTATAGTTATGTATACAGTTCTGGTAATAAACTATCAATAGAGATTGAAGAGAATTGGGATTCAAGTACTAATAGTTATAAAAATGGTGATAAGAGTGAGTACTCTTACAATAATAATGGTAGGGTAGTTGAAAGTATTTCTTATGAATGGAAAAATGCTGCATGGGAAAAGTCTTATAAATTTTCCCTTACTTACAATGCTAGCAATAATATAGATGGAGGTTATGGTTACAATTGGAATGGAGGTACATGGGTTTTAGAAGATAAATCTTTAATAACTTACAATGCTAATAATAAGATTTCTAAAGTTACAGTAGAAGATTGGAACGGAACAGCTTATGTGAAATCGGATATTAGAGATTTTAGCTATGATGCAAGTAATAAATTATTAATAGATTTAACCAAAATATGGAATGGTACCATGTATGTTGATGAAGAAAAAACTGAATATACGTACGATGTAAACGGAAATGTTACAAACGAGAAAAACTCTTATATAGAAAATGGTTCTTGGGTTGTAGGAAGTAATGAGTCTGTAACTTTTGACACTTCTAAGTTAATGTCTTCTTTTACACATCCATTTATAGATAGAACTGGTTTAGATCATTTGTTTACGGGGAATCCTTATGTAAATAAAATTTTAACATCTAGTTATACAAATAGTGAGAGAACTACATACTATTATGGAGGAGCAACTGCAAGTATAGATAATTTCTCTTTATTAAATTTTGCTGTATATCCAAATCCTACAACTTCAATATTAAAAATTGACGATACAGGTTTTGATTTAAAAAATATTGAAGTCTTTAATATTATTGGGAAAAAAGTGTTGACTTCAACTACAAGCGAATTGAGTTTAGGTAAACTAGTAAATGGAATTTACATGCTTAAAATTCAAGATAAAAATGGGGCTTTTGCTATTAAGAAAGTTGTAAAGAATTAAATTCCCCAATTTTAGAAGTATTTCTGAGATTTTTGCTCAGAAATACTTTTTTATTTTAATAATTGATATGATTGTTTTGCAATTTCAATTTCTTCATTAGTTGGTATTACTAATATTTTTACATTTGAAGTTAAAGATTGAATTTCTCTAGTGTTTTTCGATCTTATTTCATTTTTATTGATATTTAGTTCAATGCCTAAAAACTCTAAATTTTCACAAGCCATTTTTCTTGTTAAAACTGAATTTTCTCCAATTCCTGCGGTGAAAACAATAGCATCCAAACCATTTAAAATAGCTGTATAAGAACCAATAAATTTTCGAATTCTATGGCTCGCTAATTTCAATGCGTTTATACATTTTTCGTCACCATTAACCGCATTTTCTTCAATTTCTCTTAAATCAGAAAAACCTGTTAAACCTTTCATTCCAGATTCTTTCTGAAGTAAATTATTAACCTCATCTGCAGATTGGTTTAGTTTTTTCATAAGAAAGAAAATAACAGATTGATCAATGTCGCCAGCTCTAGTTCCCATAATTAAACCATTAGTAGGCGAAAAACCCATAGAAGTTTCTATGCATTTACCATTTTCAATTGCAGCCATACTGCAACCGTTTCCTAAATGAATGGTAATAATTTTTGATGATTCTTTACCTAAATAAGCAATCGCCTTTTCTGAAACATATTTATGGCTAGTACCATGAAAACCATAAGCTCTAATTTTATGTTCTTCTAAATATGAATTTGGAATTGCATATTGATAGGCTTCTTTTGGCATTGTTTGATGAAAAGCAGTATCGAAAATTGCAATTTGTTTTGCTGATGTAAAAATAGTTTCTGCAATTTCTATTCCTGTTAAATTTGCAGGATTATGAAGTGGAGCTAGATCAAATAAATTACGAATATTTTCTTTTACTTCTTTATTTACAATAACTGTTTTACTGAATTTACTTCCACCATGAACTACTCTGTGTCCAACTGCTTCAATTTCATCCACAGAACTAATAACCCCTATTTCTGCATTTAATAATGTTTTTGCTATTTTTTGTAAACCAACCTCATGATTTAAAATTGGTAGAATTTCAGAGTATTCTTTAGTGCCTTTTTCATGTGTAAAAATGGCGTCTTCCATTCCTATTCTTTCTACCAAGCCAACACATTTTACGGTTTCACTTGGCATTTCAATTACTTGATATTTCAAGGAAGAAGAACCTGCATTTAGAACTAAAATATTCATAATTATTCTTGATTTGCTTGAATTACAGTTAATAAAATGGTGTTAAAAATATCATCTACCGTACAACCTCTACTTAAGTCGTTTACAGGTTTATTTAAACCTTGTAACATTGGTCCTATTGCCAAGGCACCAGTTTCACGCTGAATTGCTTTGTACGTGTTATTTCCTGTGTTTAAGTCAGGAAATATTAATACCGAAGCTTGACCAGCAACTTCAGAGTTTGGCATTTTTGTTTTCGCTACAGACATGTCTACTGCAGCATCATATTGTATAGGTCCTTCAATTTTTAAGTCTGGTTTTTTTGCTTTAGCTAACTCAGTAGCTCTTCTAACCTTTTCTACTTCTTCTCCTTTTCCAGAACTTCCAGAAGAATAAGACAACATCGCAACTTTTGCTTCAATACCAAAAGCTTCCGCAGATGCTGCAGAAGAAATGGCTATTTCAGAAAGTTGTTCAGCATTCGGGTTTGGGTTTACGGCACAATCTCCCATTACAGAAACTCTGTCTGATAAACACATGAAAAATACCGAAGAAACTACGGAAACACCAGGTTTCGTTTTTATCAATTGTAACGCTGGTTTTATGGTATGCATTGTTGTGTGTACAGCTCCTGAAACCATACCGTCTGCTAAACCGTTTAAAATCATTAAAGTACCATAATAAGAAACATCTTTTGCTAAATCTGCAGCAGTTGTTTCTGTCATTCCCTTATGTTTTCTAGCTTCAAAAAGTGTCGTTGCAAAGTCTTTATTATAGATTGAGTCTTCAGGATTTAAAATGTTTAAAGCATCTAAATCTATTTGTAATCCAATTTGATCACACTTTAATTGTATCGTATTCCGATCACCTAACAATGTTAAGTCTACAATGTTTAGTAACTGTAGACGTGCTGCCGCTTTAAGAATTCGTTCATCATCTCCTTCTGGTAACACGATATGTTTTTTCTGAATCCTTGCTTTTTGCAATAAGTTATATTGAAACATGCTTGGTGTTAACCTATTAGAATGGTGTGATGTTAGAATATTCGTTAAGCCTTCTGCATTTACATATTTGTCAAAAGTGTCTAATGATAATAATATTTTTTTATTATTGGTTGCATATATTTTAGATTTTATAGCTCCAATTTTATTTGAAATTCCGAATGTACCACCATCAACCAAAATAATAGGAACAGTAGACTGCACACCTTCAATTAATTTTAAAATAGATTCTTCAGGAATTAAGGTTCCTGTTAAAATAATACCAGCAATTTTTGGATAATTTTTAGAAGCATTTGCTTGTAATGCGCCTAAAATAATATCAGCTCTGTCTCCTGGAGTAATTACTAGTGCATTTTCTTTAATTCTGGTTAAATAATTACGAAGTTGCATAGCGCCAGTACTAAAACTTCCAATGGCATTGTCTAGAAATTGTTCTCCGAATAAAACTCTTCCATTTAAAGCTTTTACAACTTCTTTTACTGTTGGAAATGCAAGAAAATCTATTTTAGGGATAATGTCTATTTGTAGTTTTTTTGGAAAACTTTTTAGTAGTTCTTCACGAATATAATCAACCTCATTTGCTTCGATTTTATTAGCAATGATACCGATAACATCTACTTCTTTATTGATGAAAGAATTGTAAGAAAGTTGCATTGTATTTATAAAATCTTTCTTTTTCTTTCCGTTTCCAGAGCCTACAATTAAAGCAGGAATATTTAAATTTTTAGCAATCATTAGATTTACATCTAACTCTGTAAAGCCACCTTCACCAGAAAAATCGGTTCCTTCTACTAAAACATAATCGTAATTTGCTTCTAGTTTTTTGTATTTTTTTATAATGTTATGAATTACTTCGTCTTCTTTCCCTTCACTTAAAAGTTCTACAACTTCACCTTGTTTGTATGCGAAACAATCTTTATAGTCGGTATCTAAATTGAAGAAATTAATAGCCGTATTTGTATGTTCATCATGACTTTCATCGTCTGTTTCATTAATAATAGGTCTAAAATAACCTACTTTGGCAGACTTGGTTAGCATCATTCTTAACAAACCTAATGATATTAAAGATTTACCGCTATCAGATTCTACGGTGGTGACATATATAGCTTTACTCATGTTTTAGTGTATTGTTGTGCAAAAATAGGGCATAAAAAAATGACTAATTGTGATATTAGTCATTTATTATTTATAAAAAGATAAGTGTTGTTTTTTAAACCTGTAAAACGCCCATATTAAATTGCTTTTCAATAGGAGCGTGGTTTGCTGCTTCAATACCCATAGAAATCCAAGTTCTGGTATCTAACGGGTTAATAACTGCATCTGTCCAAATTCTAGCAGCTGCATAATAAGGCGAAATTTGCTCGTCATAACGCGATTTTATCTTATCGAATAATTCAGCTTCTTTTTCAGGAGTAATTTCTTCGCCACGTTTTTTAAGTGAAGCTGTTTCAATTTGTAATAAAACTTTAGCAGCAGAATTACCACTCATTACTGCTAATTCAGCAGAAGGCCACGCAACAATTAATCTTGGGTCGTATGCTTTACCGCACATTGCATAATTTCCTGCTCCGTAAGAATTTCCAATAACAATTGTAAATTTAGGTACTACAGAGTTACTAACGGCATTTACCATTTTTGCACCATCTTTTATAATTCCTCCATGTTCAGATTTAGAACCTACCATAAAGCCAGTAACATCTTGTAAGAAAACTAAAGGTATTTTTTTCTGATTACAATTCGCAATAAAACGAGTCGCTTTATCTGCGGAATCATTATAGATTACCCCACCAAACTGCATTTCACCTTTTTTTGTTTTCACTAACTTTCTTTGATTGGCAACAATACCAACTGCCCAACCATCAATTCTAGCATATCCCGTAATAATGGTTTTTCCGTAACCTTCTTTGTATTGTTCAAATTCAGAATTATCTACCAAGCGCTTTATGATTTCTAACATATCATATTGTGCATTTCTTTCTTTTGGTAAGATTCCGAAAATATCATCTTCATTTTCTTTTGGTGGAAAAGACTCGGTTTTACTAAAACCAGCTTTGTCATAATCACCAATTTTATCAACAATAAATTTTATTTTATCAAGTGCATCTTTATCATCTTTAGCCTTGTAGTCTATTACACCAGAAATCTCACAGTGCGTAGTTGCACCACCTAAGGTTTCATTGTCTATAGATTCTCCAATAGCAGCTTTTACTAAGTAACTTCCGGCAAGAAAAATACTTGCAGTTTTGTCTACAATAATCGCTTCGTCGCTCATAATTGGTAAATAAGCGCCACCAGCAACACAACTTCCCATAACAGCAGAAATTTGTGTAATTCCCATACTACTCATTATTGCGTTGTTTCTAAAAATACGTCCGAAATGTTCTTTATCAGGAAAAATTTCATCTTGCATTGGTAAGTAAACACCAGCAGAATCTACAAGATAAATAATAGGTAATTTATTTTCTATGGATATTTCTTGAGCACGTAAATTCTTTTTTCCGGTAATAGGAAACCAGGCACCAGCTTTTACAGTAGCGTCATTGGCAACAACAATACATTGCTTTCCTTTGATGTATCCGATTTTTACAACAACACCACCAGAAGGGCAGCCGCCGTGTTCTGCATACATGTTTTCACCAGCAAAAGCACCAATTTCTATAGATTTTGCTTTCGGGTCTAGTAAGTAATCAATTCTTTCACGAGCAGTCATTTTACCTTTCTCGTGATGTTTATCAATTCTTTTCTGACCACCACCTAATTTTACTTTTACAAAACGTTTGCGTAAATCTGAGGCTAATAGTTTATTATAATCTTCGTTTTTATTGAAGTTTAAATCCATAAAAGTGTTTGTTTTTTTTCAGTTGCTAAAATAAGAAATTTTAATGGTAAGAGTTTATAATTTTTTCTACTGTATTTGCAATTTCTTTATATTTTTCTTTCTTTTCTAACCTTAATGGAGCTGCAACTCTTTCCTTGCAGTTTTTAATAGCGCATGTTTCACAGGTAACGCCCACTAGTTTTTTTGTAAATGTATTTTCGTTAAAGAAATTAAGTTTCTTTTTTAAGTGCGGTGATAATAGTAATCCTATGCTAACACTTCTATTTATGTCTTTTTTAAAAGGGTCTGTTGTTGCAGAAGATAAAACTAAATATTCATTTTTTTGGTTTACGTAAGATGATATTTGCGCTCCGAAAGTTGGTCTTTTTTTAGAAGAATTTTCTAAATCTTGAATTGTTTTAATAGAGATCCAGCGCCTGCAATAGTGTTCATTATTTCTGTTGGCGTGTGGTGCTTGTTGTTGTGTAATATGTAGTTCTTTATTTAATCGGTACTCTAAGTGATTTTCTTTGTGTGTAAAACGTAAAAAAAACAAATTTTTTATGTTGAAGTATTTTGGTAAAATATTTGTTAATCGTTGATAAAATGTTTCCTGAGAGCAATTGTAATAACTAATTATCTTGTGTAACTCTAAAGGTTTCCATTCTTCTAAAGAGAAAAAATCAGTTAATTTCTCTGTAAGCGATTTTCTAGGGATAATTAAAGCGCCAGCAAAATAAGAGGCAATAAAATTATTTAAAACTTGATCGAAATTTTCAAACTTTATCCATGGAAAAGTAAATAAACGGTCTTTAATACCTAAGAAATTATAAGCTAATTCTTTGGCGTAAATAAACGTTTTTTGTGCTTCAGAGATGTTGTTGTCTATTAGTAGGGTTTTATTTTTTGGAATATAAATAGTTCTCAATTCACCAAGATTGTCATGTTTTGATAGCTCTTGGTCATCAATTTTGTACCCAAACTCTTCAGTTAAAATTTCTTCTAAATCGCTAGGTGTTATTCTTTTTGATAAATCTAAATGATATAATTTAGCAAACTTTTCAACATTATTTTCAATATCTTCAAAGTAATTGCTATGTGCTTCTTGGTAAGAACGTAATGAAGCTAAAAAAAAGCTTTCTCTAGTAAGGTTGTAGTTCTGTGCAATTTTAATAATTGTGCTAATAAATGCATTTACTTTGGCTGGTGCATTTGCTACAATGTCAATTAAATTATTTTCTTTGATGCCGAAGAGTTCTAACGGAATCTCTTTTAAAATTTTAGATTGAAGAATTTCGCCAATAGGCGCTAAGTTTTTATCTAGTTTTAAAGAAACCAAATGATCGTAAGGAACATCTAACTTTTCTGAAAGAATAAGAATTTTATCTGTTTTCGGATATTTCTTGCCTTTTTCTATTTCGTTTAAATAAGATTTAGATAAGCCAGATAATTTTGCCAATCCAAAAAGTGAAAGCTTTCTCTCTGTTCTTATTTGCTTCAATTTTAAACCGAAAATTAAGCGAATGTATTCGTCTTCTATCATCATAAATCAAATGTAAGTATAATTAGCGAACTAAGAAAAATAAAGTTTTTTTCATATTTAGCGAACGTTCGCTTGTGGAGTTCGAGTATTATTTCTATTATTGCAGTATAGAAATTAAAATACTCTAATTATGCAGGAAAATATTATTACGAAAGAAATTGATTTTGAAGGGTTTAATGTTGAAGGTTATCAAGGTGTTTTAACAAAAGAAGCGAAGGTTTTTTTATTAGAGTTGCATGGTAAATTCAATGAGAGAAGATTAAGATTACTTGCAGATAGAGAGATTGAGCAAGCATATTTCGATGCAGGGAATTCACCCTCTTTTCCGGAAGAGACAAAAAATATTAGAGAATCTGATTGGGTTTGTGCAGAGTTGCCAGACGATTTATTAGACAGGAGAGTAGAAATTACAGGTCCGGTTGATCGTAAAATGGTGATTAATGCGTTGAATTCTGGTGCCAAGACTTTTATGGCAGATTTTGAAGATAGTAATTCGCCAATTATCGAAAATAATTTGAATGGTCAAATTAACTTACGAGATGCAATTAATAAAACGATTTCATTTTATAATGAGAAAAAAGATAAAACATATTCATTAAATGAAGAGACTGCAACGTTATTGGTGCGTCCTAGAGGTTTGCACTTAAATGAAAAACACTTTTTAGTAGATGGAGAGGAAATGTCGGGTTCTTTGGTAGATTTCGGACTCTACTTTTTTCATAATATTAGAACATTACAAGAGCAAGGTTCTGCAACGTATTTTTATTTACCAAAATTAGAGCATTACCTAGAGGCGCGTTTTTGGAATGATGTTTTTGTGTTTGCGCAAGACTATTTATCAATTCCACAGAAAACAATAAAAGCGACTGTTTTAGTTGAAACAATTACGGCTAGTTTTCAGTTAGATGAAATTATTTATGAATTAAGAAACCATATGGCGGGTTTAAATTGTGGTCGTTGGGATTACATTTTTTCTTACATCAAAAAGTTTAGAAATCATACTGGTTTTATGGTTCCGAATAGAGATCAAGTAACGATGAATTCTCCTTTTATGAAAGCATATTCTTTATTGGTTATTCAAAAATGTCACAAAAGAAATGTACATGCAATGGGAGGAATGGCAGCTCAAATTCCGATTAAAAATGATGAGGAGGCGAATGC
The DNA here is from genome assembly GCF_002831685.1 of Polaribacter sp. ALD11. Taxonomy (NCBI): domain Bacteria; kingdom Pseudomonadati; phylum Bacteroidota; class Flavobacteriia; order Flavobacteriales; family Flavobacteriaceae; genus Polaribacter; species Polaribacter sp. ALD11. The sequence continues at coordinate 3,497,639 of NZ_CP025119.1, forward strand.
CGTTGCTTTTGCAAAAGTATTTGCAGATAAGGAACAAGAAGTAAAGAACGGACATGACGGGACTTGGGTTGCGCATCCAGGATTGGTTTCTGTAGCAATGAATGTTTTTAATGAAAATATGAAAACTAAAAACCAAATTCATGTTGCTAGAAATGATGTACATGTTTCTGAATTAGATTTGGTTGAAATGCCAAAAGGAACTATTACAGAAGACGGAATTAGAAAAAATATTAATGTAGGTATTTTGTATATCGAAAGTTGGTTGCGTGGAAATGGAGCGGCGGCAATATATAATTTAATGGAAGATGCTGCAACGGCAGAAATATCTAGAACACAAGTTTGGCTTTGGTTGCATAATAGTGTTCAAATTGTAGGTGGTAGAAATTTTAATTTGGCGATGTATCAGTTGTTAAAAAGAGAAGAATTAATAAAAATTAAAAATTTAGTTGGTGAAAGTAATTTTACAAACGGAAAATTTAAACTAGCAATTGAGTTGTTTGATGAATTGGTTTTGTCAAAAGAATACAAAGAATTCTTAACGCTTTCTGCTTATAAATATATATAAAAAGTGTCTCGCAACTACGGCAATAGATTGCGAGACGTAATTATCAAAATCGAAAAAACCTTAATAATTAAAGATCAAAATTATGAAAAATTTATCACAAAGCAATTATAGTTCAGCATTAGAAATGGTAAGAAATTTAAAATCAAAATATGGTACTTCTTGGGATGCTATAAATTCTGAAAGTGCAGCAAGAATGGTTACTCAAAATCGTTTTAGAACAGGTTTAGATATTGCTAAATATACTGCTGCAATTATGAGGAAAGATATGGCTGAATATGATACAGATTCTTCAAATTACACGCAATCTTTAGGTTGCTGGCACGGTTTTGTTGCACAACAAAAAATGATTGCTGTAAAAAAGCATCATAAAACGACTAATAAAAGTTACTTGTATTTATCTGGTTGGATGGTTGCTGCTTTGCGTTCAGAATTTGGACCCTTACCAGATCAGTCAATGCACGAAAAAACTGCTGTTCCTAGTCTTATTGCAGAAATTTATGATTTCCTTCGTCAAGCAGATGCAATTGAATTAAATGATTTATTCAAAAGAAAAGAAAACGGAGAAGATGTACAAGATGAAATAGATAATTTCGAAACGCATATTGTTCCTATTATTGCAGATATTGATGCTGGTTTTGGTAATGAAGAAGCAACCTATTTATTAACTAAAAAAATGATTGAAGCAGGTGCTTGTGCCATTCAGATTGAAAATCAGGTTTCTGATGCAAAACAATGTGGTCATCAAGATGGAAAAGTAACAGTGCCGCATGAAGATTTTGTAGCGAAGTTAAATGCAATTAGATATGCATTTTTAGAATTAGGTGTAGATGATGGAATAATTGTAGCAAGAACAGATTCTGAAGGTGCTGGTTTAACACAGAAATTACCGGTTAGTCAAGAAGAAGGAGATTTAGCTTCACAATATTTAGCTTTTGTTGAAGCGGAAGAAATTGCGATTCAGGATGCAAAAGAAGATGATGTTTTGTTAAAAAGGGATGGTAAGTTAGTGCGTCCGGTAAGATTGGCGAACGGGTTGTATAAATTTAAAGAGGGTTCTAATATCGATAGAGTTGTTTTAGATTGTGTAACCAGTCTACAAAATGGGGCAGATTTATTATGGATTGAAACGCCTACGCCTAATGTAAAACAAATTGCACACATGGTAAATAGAGTAAAAGAAGTTGTGCCAAATGCTAAATTGGTGTACAATAATTCGCCATCTTTTAACTGGACGTTGAATTTCCGTAATCAAGTGTTTGAAGAGATGCTTGCGGAAGGAGAAAATATGACAGGATATGATAGAAATAATTTAATGGATGCTCAATATGATAGTTCTGAATTATGTCATCGTGCCGATCAAAAAATTAAAACTTTTCAAATTGATGGAGCAAGAGAGGCAGGTATTTTTCACCATTTAATTACGCTTCCAACGTATCATACAACTGCACTGCACATGAACGATTTAACAGAAGGTTATTTTGGAGAAGAAGGGATGTTAGCGTATGTAAAAGGAGTTCAAAGACAAGAGATTAGAAAAGGAGTTTCTTGTGTGAGGCATCAAAGAATGGCAGGTTCAGATTTAGGGGACGATCATAAAACTTTCTTTGCAGGGGATAAGGCGTTAAAAGCAGGTGGAGAACATAATACTTCTAATCAGTTTGAGGTTAAAAAAAATGAGCCAAATAAAGAGCTTGTTTCAGGTAGGTGATCTTGTTTCAGTATTAAGTGCATTAGAATGCGGACTATTCGCATTGGGGCATCCTATAGCATTGGGGAGAGGATTGCAAGCTTTTCAGAATGAACTTTTAAAAATAAATTAGACCTCTACGTTTAAAAAAGGTCAAAAAGCACGAATAAATACAAGATTGCAGTCAATAATATAAAATGATCAAGTTAGTTGTTATTTGGAAACCTCTTTGAGAAATCGAAGAGGTTTTTTGTTGTTACAAATAGAAAAAAATAAAAAATATGTAACAAAAAAGAATTCTAAGCTACATATAATTAAAGTAAATGTTCTTTTTTTTGAAAAAAATAACGAAATTGCTGTACTTAAAAAATTGTTCAACTTAAAAACGAAATACAATATGTCTGATGATTTTGATTTATTAGAAACGAATTCAACCAAAAAAACAGAAAAAGTAGATGTAAACTGGGGGAAAGCCATCGATACGATGAAATCCAAGCTATCACAAGAAGAAGATCCAGAAAAGCGTCAGAAAATATTAAACGCAACATTAGATGATGTTGTAGATATGGCAAAAGAAGATAGAACTTCTTTGTTAGATGCTATTAAAGATTTAACAGATTATCAAGATGAGGTTGGTATTAAATTCGAGGGGTTTTCAGCATTAAACCCTGCAGAGCAAAAAGTAATTGATGATGCTCAAAAAGCATTAGAAAGAGCAAGAATAGAATTAGAAGACGCACAAAATAAAGAAGATACTTGGTGGAATAACCTTTGGGGGAGAAAGTCTAAAATTAAAAAAGAAGAAATAGAATTTGCAGCTGCAGAAAAGACTAGAGCAGGCGCAGATAATAAAGCAAAGGCATTATTTCAGCAACGTATAGAAAGTGCAGATATTCAAACTTTATTAGGTGAACTTTCTTTTAAGTCTCAAGCAGCGGTTACCCGTTTAAAAAACAGAGAAGTAGAAATTAAAGAAGTAGAAGAAAAGCTGAAAACAGCTATTGTAGAAGCTTCTAAGAATCATACAAAAGCATTAGAGAAAAAGAAAGAAGTAGAAGATAAGTTAGAAGAACAGTATGCATTGTTAAAGCAAGCACGTCAAGAATTAGACGAAATTGCAGACAAACAATCTACAGCATATTCAGAAGCTATTGGTAAAGTAACAACTTTAGAGCAAAAAGTAGAAGAATTAGAAGGGCTTAAAAATGCCTACACAACTTTAGCTGCAAGTAAAGACAGTTTTGTGCACAAGCACAATTTAACGATTAAAGTACTAACTTCTTTACGTTCTAATTTACAGACTCATAGAGCAAAATTAAAATCTGATACCGAAGAAAGATTAAAGTATTATGATGGTTATATAGTTGCGTTAAAGGCAAGAACAGATCAAGAGTTTGCGGCGATTTTAGAACATTTAGGTGTAAAAACAGATGAGCATATTGGAGAAACTTTAGCATCTATGCATTCAGCAAGTGCAAGAGCACGTCAAGATATGATGAATAATATTCCTGTTCATGAAAAAGTAATGACAGGTGTTTATAGCACATATGCAGAGGCTTTACATGAAATTAGAGAGAAAGATCAAGATATTCAAAAGAATTTCGCAGACCGTTACGGCATAGATATGAAAGAGATTTTCGAAGACTATTACAAAGCAGATGTAAATGCACTAAAAGGAGATGATTCAGAACCTTCTGAGACTCCAAAAACAGTATCTTCTAATGACGATTTATTAGGTTAAAATAATTAGGGCGTTACCTTCTTTTTTGAAAAACAAAAAGAAGGTCAGGCTTTTCATTGTATCTTTTTCTGAAAAAGAAAAAGGATGCCATTTCAATCCTTAACGCAGTCATATTTGCTAAATAAATTCAATTTTAAAAGAGTTAAAAGATTATCAACTAAAAAATGATTACAACACCTTTAGATTCTGCACTTTTAGACTCAAAAGAACAATACATTTTTTATCATAAAATGGTAGATTTTGTATTGAAAGAATTAATTGTAAGCGTCCAACAAGAAAAATTATGTACTCAACAAGAGTTGCTTATTTTTAAGCAATACTCAGATTTACTTTTATATTCTATCGAAGCCATGCGTATTAAATATATGTATGACGAAGAAGATAATATGAAAGTCGATTTAACAGATTCTGGGTTTCCAAATTATTTAGAATTTAGATTTTTGTACAACGATTTAGAGTTGAGAAATGAATACATAGATAAACTAACAAATGTAGAAGCTTTAAAAGCAGAATTTTTAGAGACCCTTTTAAGAAAAAAGGAACCAATTAGAAGATTAGATTTATTTAAAGCTGCTTCTATTGTTTATTACACTTCCGTAGATAAAAAATATATTTTTAACAGGTTTGTACAGGGTAAGATTTTAGAAGCTCCAAAAGATGCTAATTATCAATACTTAACAAGTTGGAGTTTTTATGACGTAAGTCACAACAGACCTTTTATTTGTTATATGTATTTTGATTATGAAGGTAAAAATGCGTTGAAAGACAGAGATAAAATCTATCAAGCTTTAAAAGAAAGTGCAGATAGAGAAATGTCTTTAGATACTATGGCGTATAATATTGATCGTAAATTACCAGATATTCAACCAAAACATATTAAAAGAATAGATTTAGGACCGTTTCATAATGTGTTTGCAAAAGACGAAAATGAAATTACGCATGCTATTTTAGGCGGAATTGCAAGAAAAGAAATTCCTTTAGAAAGTTATGCTTTATCATTGAAAATTGATGAAGTCTTTTCTGGAGACACCTTTTCTGAAGGTGGTTTCTTCTCAAAGCAAACCATGCAAAAGTGGAGTGATGTAATTCAGCAAAAATATGTTTTAGCACCGCATCGAATTATTCAATTATTGCACAATAGTGCGCCAGAGGTTTTACATAAATTGGCAAAACCGCCGATTGAGTTAGCGAGTTTAAAAATTGATGTGAAATAGAATTTAAGAATAAAGATAAGACCTCACAGGTTTTTAAAACCTGTGAGGTCTGAAAAATAAAATTTAGAAATAGAAAAAATAACAGCAGTATAAGAAAAGTAGCGTGAACTGCCAACTGAATACTGCCAACTGAAAAACTGCGAACTGAAATGCAACACAACTCAACTTTTCCAATAAAACAAAATGAATTAGATATGCTTCGAGATGAAGCTTCTGGTTATTTAAAAAGTATTCAATGGGAACAAAGTAATAGAGCAAAAAATAAGGATAAAGACGCAAAAGACAGTTCAATTTTATTGTATTTGTCTAGAGCAAATAGTGGAAGTAATGTTGAAATCACTTCGATTTCTAAAACCATTTTAGCTTTAAAAAAGAGATTGTTGCCAAATTCTATTGCAATTCCTGTGTATTTGAATCAGACTTTATACGCAGTACAAGAAGGAATTACCTTAGGAATCTGGATTAAAGATAGTTATTACGATGCTTCAGGATTATCTTCTTTAAATGAACGTAAATCTGCTTTAGATTCAAATGGAAAAAGAGCGTTTGAAAGTAAAATGCATACAGCAACTGCATTTCAGTTATTTGCAACATCATATAAAATTTTACACGACTTAAAACCACGTGCTTCAGACGATTTGTCTGTAATGAAGCAAAAATTTGCTGGTATTCCTGAAGTTTCATTTTTATCGCCGTTAAAAGGAATTGCGTGTTCTTTATTTTATTTTGATAAATATTTAGGACATCCAGATATTGTAAAATCAGACAAAGATGTTATTGATTTTACAGTGGTTTATTATGAAGCATTAATTGATGAAATTCAACTTCGAAAAAGCAGTTTAGAATACACAGAAACTATTGTAGATAGAACTTATAAATTAGAAAATTCAGATTTTGCTGTTTCAGGTTGGGAGAATGTTTTTGCAGGAACCGCAAAAAGTATAGCATTTAATAAAATTAAGTTCGAACAAATTGTAGGGAATAAAGACGCAAAACATTTTGCACGTAGATTAACAGAAAGAATGTTGAGTTACGATTTTGAAGCCAAGAAAAATCCGTTTCAAGAATTAGGCGGATTTATGCCAGTTTTTATGGGTTATGGAATTCCAGGAACAGGAAAAAGTATGCTAATTGCGGCAATTGCAACACGTTTAAAAGAGCATGCAGACAATTTAGAAATTCCGTTTTTATTTCATCCAATGCCAGACACGTTAATTTCTACTTTTCAAGGAGGATCTGCAGAAAAAATGGTAGCATGGATGAAGCCAATGCAAGACCCAACAAAATTAATTTTTGCACCAATTGACGATGCAGAAAATAATTTACAAGAAAGAACGGCACAAGGTGTTTCTGCTGGTGTAAAAGAAGTAATTGGTGTTTTCTTACGCTATACAGAAGGTGCTTATGCTGTAAATTATGGGAATTCTTCAATAGGATTATTTACCAATTTACCAGAAATGTTAGATAAAGCGGTAATCTCTAGAGTACAAGGAAGATTTAAAATTGATGGAGCAAGAACAGAAAATGACTTTTTAGACCAAGATTATATTTGGTGGAAGAAGTTTGAAAAAACAATTCCAGATTTTGTGAACATGCAAAATCCTGCTAATTATAAGTTTTTAAAAGACCAAGGATTGGCTAAAAATATGGGAGATATTTTAAACTCTGTAGCAAAACCATCCGAAGAAAGGGTTTTACAAGCGTATGACAAAGCAGAAAAACTACATAAAACAAATCATCATTCATTCTTTGCGAGCTTGTATCAAGAAATTCAGCAAATATTTCCGTTCTTTTCATCAAGAGATGTTCGCAACATTCAGTCTGCAATTTCATTGCGATTAACAGATTTCGATTTAGAACAAGATTGGTTCGAAAACCCAGAAACGTATTTCAAAAAAGACTATCAAACGAAGTTTAATATGTTGCAAGAATTAATGAAAAGCAATATGAAAGGTTTAGATTTTTCCGAAATTAGAAGACAAGAAGTGGTACGTTATTTAGATAATGTTGCCACTATTGCAGATACAGATTTTAAGAGAAAAGTAGATGCAAGAGTGAATCAATTAAACATCGATTTAGAAGCTAGAAAAACATTTGATAATGAATAAAAATCGAATAAAAGATATTGAAAAAACGCTATTGTCTGATAACTATTACACACTAAATAAATTCAAATTTAAGTATCAAATGTCTAACGAGAGTTGGGTAAGCCAGATGCGAGAAGTGTATGAACGTGGTCATGGAGCAGGGATTTTGTTATACAATACCACGAAAAAAACGGTGATTTTAATCAAGCAATTTAGAATGCCTACTTTTTTACATGATAATGAAGATGGGTTTTTAATTGAAATTCCAGCAGGCTTGTTAGACACAGATAATCCTGAACAATGTATAATTAGAGAAACAGAAGAAGAGGTTGGTATTCGTTTAAAATCGGTTAAGAAAATTTATGAAGGCTATTCTTCTCCAGGAGTTTTAACAGAGAAAATGCACTTTTTTATTGGCGAATACACAGACGATATGAAAGTAAGTGAAGGTGGAGGTTTAGAAAGTGAAACAGAAGATATAGAAGTTTTAGAAGTTCCGTTTACAGAAGCTGTAAGAATGCTAAACGAAGGCGAAATAGTAGATACAAGAACCATTGTTTTGTTGCAATATGCACAGATTCATAAACTGTTAGATTAAAATGCAAAAACTAATAAAAGCCAACTTATATAGAAGTGAGTCCATTTCTATTAATGGGAAATTGGTAGAACGTTATAATAAATGTTTAGTAAAACTTGGTTTTACCAAAACGAAGTTAACCTCATTTTCTATAGATGGTGTTGGTTGGAGTCCGGAAATTGCAGAAGAAAAAAACGAATTATTTTATTTAAATAATGGGGAAGCAAACACACACGCAATTATAATAACTCCGTTACAAAAAGGAGTACCAGTTTACAATCCGTTTCATTCTTTCGATGCAGAATTAATGAAAGCTGTTTTTAAAAAACATGGCGATTTTATTAATGATATTACAAGAGATGCTGCTGTTTGTTTAGATTTCGATCAGAAAATAGACGTCTTTTATGAACCTTTAGATGTTTTAAAATACAAAGATATTGTTATTAAGTTCCATTTGATTAATGATTTAAACAAAGCCAAAGCTGAGCAGTTAAAATTGATTGAAGAATTTAATAGAGATCAAAACTTTATAGATGAAGGTATTCATCAAAAAATATTAGCATCTGCTAAGAAATACGGAGACTTAAGGAAACGAAATCTTCATTTAGAAGAAATTAGTTTCACTACAGATTCATTCTACACCAAAGCTTTTGGAGGTATTTTTGTTTTGAGAGATTTCGTAAAACCTATTCTAATTTTCGAAAATGAAAAAACGTACAAAGAGGCTATAAATGATACCATTCATGATGTGTTAATGTATCATATCTCTCATCAAGAATTAATAGAAAAATTAATCAGTTACAATATTATTGAAGCAGATTTAGAGGAGGAAGTTTCTAAAAAGAGGTATCATAGAATTCAGAAATATACCATGTCTTCTTATTTAAAAGAGATAATACATCCAATAAAAGATATTTTACAAGACCCTATTTTGTTTAAAAGTTATTTAAATAAAATAGATATAAAAGCCCGTAAAAAAGTGATGGGTTTAGAATTGTTTTTAGATAAAAAACAGATTTCAAAATCATTAAAAGCAAAAAATGTTATAGATGAAGAGTTGTTTGTTGCTTTGCACAAGCCACATTCGTCTTTAAAACCAAATCACCAAGATTTAATTTGGTATTTGTTAGTAAATGTTGCGCCTAAAGATATTTTATTTCTCTATTGGTATGATAAAGAACAATTTTACAATGTTTTTAAGACGTTAGAAGATTCCACACAAGATTGGGTTATTGAAACAATTTGTAACAATTTTTAGAAAAAATAGACTAATTTTATAACATCAAATCCAGAAAATTATGACACTAGAACTTATCATATTTATCGCATCAATTTTATTCGGAGTAATTTTATATTGGAGAGAATCTAGAACTAATAAGGTCTATCGATTTTTTAATAAATTAATGAATTCGAAAGAGTTACAAATGAAAGTAACAGATAAGAAAGGGTTTTTTTATGAACAGAATTTTCTTTTAAGATTGGTTTTTATCGTCTCTTTTTTCTTACTAGTTATTTTAGTTACGCGTTTTTTAATCCCAATTGATGTAGCAACAATTTCACTTTTTGCTTCTATGATTTTTGGTACTCTAATAGGAACTTATTTAGCAGGTTTCATTTTTACATCAACCAAGATTATAGACGAACATTCAGATTCTCTAGAGGATAAGTTTAAGGATGTTTTAGAGAAAGGAAAAGATTTTGTTGAAGATTTTAAAAACGAAGAACCCGTTGCGATTGAAAAAGCACAAAAAGAAATTGAGAAATCTAAGGTTGAAGGAAAAAGTGCCAGAGAACGCTTAAAAGAAAAAGGACTTTTATAAGTTTCGTGATTTCGAAGGAGAGAGACGAGGTAATCCTTAAAAAAAAGACTATATATAAACAGATTGCTTAAGCTTTTTTTTAAAAGTACCGCAATAACATATAAATATTATGATTAAAAATTACTGGAGCAAAGGGCCAAGACAAAAGAAGACTGTAGTTATACTAAGTATCTTAATTTTAGGATTGTTATTCTTTCTAAGAGATGATTATCAACCAGTGTTATTGTTTGTAAGAAAATTTATTTTCATTATTTTATTGTGCTTTACAATCTTGTTTTTCGGATTAAGAAGTTTTAGAAAATCGGCAACTACAGGCAGAAGAATAGGAATCTTGGTTTTTCTAACTACATTTTTTGGAATTATATATTATGTTGGTTGGAATATGAAATTTTACGATTATATGAAAACGTATAATGTTTTTAATAGCTTAAACCGTATTGAAATTGTAGAACTTCCTTTAACGCAAAATGAAAGAATTCAACCTTTAAGAAATATCTTTTCGATGGCAAATGAATCTGTGGGTGAAACCAAAGATGTTTCACTGCCTCATTTAGTTCGGGTTGATGGAAATAACCAATGGACAATGGCGATTCAGCCTACAGAAAAGTATGTTTGGCAAGGAATAAAAGACAATACAGAAGAAGTTTTTTCTGTATCGAGCACAACACCTTTTCCACGTTTTTCTAGCGAAAATAGAATTCCGGTTACATTTTCTATTGGCGAATCTTTAAAATTCAGTAGAAATACATACAATGCCGTTGTACAACGTTTAAATCCGTGGATGCTGTTTAATTACGAGCCAAGTGACACCTATTACATGAAAAATGATAAAGGTGCTTGGGTAGAGGTGGTAAGTTTAATAAAATGGAAAGGGTTCTTTTTTCCATATCCTACTTTTGGAGGTGTAATGGTTATTGAAAACGGTGAGCATAATTTTAAAGATTATTTAGAAAGAATTACAATCGGAATGGGAACGTATATTTCTCCCGAAGAAATGAAAAATTACGCCTATTTAACCAAGCAGAACACTTTAGCAGAAAAAGTATCTCGCTTGCAAGCCGAAAGCTTAAAATTCTTAGCAGGTTTTTCAGATCCTTTACCCTGGAATATGGAAAGTGCAGTTAAAATTCCAACAGCACCAAAAGATCAGAATGCACAACCTTATGTAACAGATTTCGATTTTTCAGACACAAAGACAGACGCGTTTAGTGGTTTGTATCATTGGTTTGGTTTAGAACCTGTAGGAGACGAAAGAACAAGCTTAAGTTATAGTGTTTTTATTCCTGCCGATGGTACCGACAAATTATATTTCTACAACCATGCAGCAAAAAAAGAAGGATATGCAGGCGTTTCTGCAATGCCTTTAAAAGTAAAAGAATCTAAGAAAGAATACGATTGGAGTTCGAATACACCCGTAGAATTTAGACCTTATATTAAAAATATTGCAGGTAGAAAACGCATGTTTTTTCTAGGTACAGTTTCTACAATTAGTGATGATGATCCAAAACAATTTGACGGTTCTGCAACACCAGATTTAGCTTTGGTAGATAGTGAATATAGGGATGTTGTTTGGATCAATGCTAAAAAACCAAGTACTTGGAATGAAGAAGTTTACAAGCAATTAAACGAGGCTTGGAGAACAAGTGAAGGGGCAAATGTTTATTTCGAGAAAGAGAAAACAGTTTTAGAGAAAAATCAGTCGATTTTAGACTCTATAAAGATAATTTCCAAACAAGATAAAAGCATTAAAGAAATTCAACGTCTTCAAAAACAAATAGATTCTATTAAAATTAATCAGTAGTTTTTGTAGCTATTTCCTGCTTTCCATTATATCTTTTTGCTTAAAAAAGCAAAAAGGATGTCATTTCAATCAGGGCTATACTTGTTTGCTAGCTATACGAATCATTACAGTGAAATTTACTTTTATAATAATTAAATTGAAAGCACAAGGTTCCTTGGATTTATTTCCCTTGGTAATTAAAATTTTGTTTTGTAACTTTGTGGTTCATTAAAATTTCTTTTTTATGGCAAATTCCAAAGTAGTATTAAGTAGTAAAAATTATTTAGCAGAAGCAAAAATGAGAAAACATTTTGCGGTAATAGACGAACCAGTAAATGATGGTGGCGATGATAATGGGCCAACACCAGTGGAGTATTTATTAACGGCAATTGGTAGTTGTGTTTCTATTACCTTGAGAATGTATGCGGAGAGGAAAGGTTGGGATGTAGGTAAAATAACAGTAAATGTTTCTCAGGTAAAAGATGAAAATAGTACACATTTAACCGAAGAAATCTCTTTTGAGAAAGATGTTACAGAAGAACAAAAAAAGCGATTGTTGGTTATTGCCGGTAAATGTCCGGTTGCTAAAATGGTAAAAGGAGAAACGGAAATAGCTACCAACATTCTGTAAAATTAGTTAGTAGTTTTCAGTTTGTCGATTCGAACGCAATAGAGAACTATTTTAGGAATACAAAATTTATAAACATGAAAAAAATATTAGCATTTGCAGGTAGTACAAGTTCTACTTCTATCAATAAAAAACTAGCAATTTTTGCTGCAGAAAATTTAGAAAATACGTCTTTTGATGTTATTGATTTAAGAAATTTTGAAATGCCCTTGTACAGCGAAGATGAAGAAAAGAAAGGTTTTTCAGAAAACACAAAAAAGTTTACTTCATTACTAGATAATTATGACGGGTTCATACTTTCTCTAGCAGAACATAATGGTTCTTATGCTGCAGCTTTCAAAAATATTTTTGATTGGAGTTCTAGAATTGAAGCAAAAGTTTTTAGAGAGAAGCCACTTTTATTAATGGCTACCTCACCAGGAGCAAGAGGCGGACAATCAGTTTTAGAGGCAGGCGTTTCTAAGTTTCCAATGATGGGCGTTAAAGAATTGTTTACTTTTTCGTTACCTAGTTTTTCTGATAATTTTAAAGAAGGAAAAATTATAGAAAAAGAGTTAAAAAATCAACTAGTAACTGAAGTTCATAATTTTGAAAATTCTGTAAATCAATAAAAAATGAAAATAGTTTTATACGGTAAACAAGGCCACGCATATACGGTAGCATTTAAGAATTTTTTAAATTCAACAGATGTTCCTTACATCTATAAAGACGTTTCTAAAGATGTGGAAGCAAGAGAGCATAGTAAAGAATTATATAACGGGGTTGTAAAATTTCCTACTTTGTTTGTTGATGATGCAGTTTATTTAACACCAACAACAGAAGAATTTAATAAAATAATGCAAGATTTAAGACTTAGAGCGTAGGTTTTTATTCTTGAGACAATACACAAGAGTAAAAAAACGATGTTTTCTATGTGTTCATTTTTAAACTTTTAGAAACAAAACTAAAGAATAAAGACATAAGAATTATGGCAAAAAAAAAGAAGATTAAACATTCTTTTTCATAAGCTCTTTTTTAATTTTCGAATACTGAATACTGAATACTGAATACTGAATACTGAATATGGGAGATATTTCTAAAGACATACAATCTAAATTTGTTAGCAATAAGGTGAAAGCGCTTATCAATATAAAATACACTGCAAATTGGTTAAATAGTAGAGAAAATGAATTCTTTAAACCCTACGGAATTTCGCCGCAACAATACAATATCTTAAGAATATTACGAGGTGCAAAAGATAGAATTAAGGTGCAGATTGTTAAAGATAGAATGATAGAAAGAGCACCAAATGCAACTCGTTTAATGGACAAGTTGTGCGATAAAAGCTTTATTAAAAGAGAACGTTGCGAGCAAGATAGAAGAGTTGTTTATGTTAAAATAACTAAAACAGGTTTAGAATTATTAACAACGATAGACAACAATAAGAATCTTTCTTTTCTAGAAAATTTAACAGATGAAGAATCTGCTATTTTAAGTAGTTTATTAGATAAAATTAGATAGAAAAAATTTGTTTAAATATTTTCCTTGGAAAATAAAAACACATATAAATGTAAGAGATTCGTTCGAGTGATTCCGCTTTTTTATAGAAACAGTATCAAGAACAACTTAAAAGAAAAATCATGAAAAAACAGAAATCAATTCAATATAAAGTTACAAGTCCGTTGGTAAATATGGGCGCAATAAAATTGCGTCAACCATTACCAACAGAAGGAATAGAAAATGTAGATCCGTTTTTGTTACTACATCATTATGGCCCTTATGCAATTTCAGAATTTAACAACCCGTTCGATTTAGGCCCACATCCGCACAGAGGCTTCGAGCCAATAACGTTACTTTTTAAAGGAGAGCAATTGCACAGAGATTCATTAGGTAACGAAATGGTTGTAAAAGCTGGTGGCGTACAATGGACAACCGCTGGACGAGGAATTATTCACGCAGAAGCACCAACCAAAGCGTTTGTGAAAAAAGGAGGCGATTTAGAAGGAATTCAATTGTGGTTAAATCTTCCTGCAAAAAATAAAATGATAACGCCCAATTATCAACATTTAGAAAAAGAACAAATTCCTTTTATTACTTCTAAAGATAAAAAAGTGCAACTAAATATTATTGCCGGAACGCAACAAAATGAATTTGGATTGATAAAAGCACAAACGGAAGTAAACGTTTTTACAGCAAATACTCTAGTAGGAGGAAAGCTAGCAATCGACATTCCAGAAAACCATCAATCCTTAATTTATTTATTAGATGGAGAAGTTTTAGTAAACGATTTAGAAGTTTTAAAGAAAGGAGAAAATCAAATGGTTACATTCAATCAAGATGGAAACAGCATTAAGTTTGAAGCAAAAAAGGCAAGTACTTTATTAATTTTATCAGGAGAACCCATCAAAGAAAAAGTGACCCAATACGGTCCTTATGTGATGAATACGCAAACAGAAATTTTAGAAGCAATGCGCGATTATAACCAAGGAAAAATGGGGCACTTATATTAATATTTGGGCGTTCCCCGAAAAGGGTCGCGCTTTCGGCAGTCGCTATTTTCTGAAAAAGAAAATGAGCTTCAACAAATGCCTCAATCGCTAACGCAAAAGAAAAATCAAAATGAAAAAAATAATACATAAATCAGCAATAAGAGGAACAGCAAATCATGGTTGGTTAACATCTCATCATACCTTTAGTTTTGCAAATTATCAGAATTCAGAAAGAATGAATTTTGGAATGTTACGTGTTTTAAACGATGATGTTGTGCAGCCCAAAATGGGTTTTGGTACACATCCTCATAAAAATATGGAAATTATTTCTATTCCAATTTCCGGAGCATTATCTCACAAAGACAATATGGGGAATAAACGTTCAATAGAAGTAGGAGAAGTACAAGTAATGAGTGCAGGAACTGGTGTAACGCATTCAGAATTTAACGACAGTAAAACAGACGCTGTTAATTTTTTACAACTTTGGATTCTTCCAGAAATACAAAATGTAACTCCGTATTACAATCAAAAAATGTTTGATGAGGTAGAAAGGAAAAATAAATTTCAAGTTTTAGTGTCACCAAAAGACAAGCAAGTCGCTGGTTCTTTGCCAATCAATCAGCAAGGGTATTTATCGATGATCGATTTAGATGAAGGTTTAGAAACCGAATATGAATTGAAAAACGGCGCCTATTTTTTCTTAATCGATGGCGAAGTTTCTATAGAAAATGAGCTACTAGAAAGTAGAGATGCGATAGGGATTTCAGAAGTGAAAAAAGTTACTGTCAAAGCAAATAAAGCAAGTAAATTATTGGTTATTGATGTGCCAATGAACTTTTAAAAGCAAATAAAAACCCTATTCCAAAATAAAGGAATAGGGTTTTGTTTTATATAAAATTAGATTTTTTAAGAACCGATAACAATCGATTTTATATTTACAAATTCTTTAATTCCGAAACCACCATGTTCTCTTCCAAAACCAGAATCTTTTACACCACCAAAAGGCATTGTAGGATCTGCAATTCCAAAGGTATTTATAAAGACCATTCCCGTATCAAAATGATCTTGAGCTAATTTTTTAGCTTTTTCAATATCCTTAGAAAAAATTCCGCCACCTAAACCAAATTTACTATCATTGGCAATTCTCATCGCATCTTTCTCATCTTTTGCTTTTATAAGAGATGCAACCGGTCCGAATAATTCGTCATCATATGCAGGTTGCCCAGGTTTTACATTCCCTAAAACGGTCACAGGATAATAATATCCTTTTCCATCTGGCATTTTTCCACCACATAAAATTTCAGCACCATTTTTAACACTTTCCTCCACTTGTTTGTGTAAAGTTTCTCTTAAATCTTTTCTTGCAATTGGTCCCATATCAGAAGTATCTTTCAATGGATCACCGACTTTTACTGCTTCCATGGCTTTTACAAAACCTTCCTTAAAAGCATCGTACACTTTATCTACAACCACAAATCTTTTTGCAGCAATACAGGTTTCTCCATTGTTATAGATTCTACCTTTTACGCATTCTTTAATTGCATTTTCTATATCTGCATCTTCAAGCACGATGTACGCATCATTACTACCTAACTCTAAAACTACTTTTTTAAGTTCGGCAGTTGCTTTTTTTCCAATGTTTCTTCCAGCATCCGAACTACCTGTTAACGTTACACCTCTAACGTTTTTGTTTTTGATGATGGTATCCGATTGGTCATGAGAAATAATTAATGCTTTAAACAAACCTTTTGGTAAACCAGCAGTAACAAATATTTTTTCTAACAATTGGCCTGTTCCGGTTACGTTTGAAGCATGTTTTAGTAAAACTCCGTTTCCAGCCATTAAGTTTACAATTGCATATCGCATCACTTGATAAGAAGGATAATTCCAAGGCTGAATTCCGTATACAATACCAATAGGAGAATAAGCAACAGTCCCTTTGTTTCCATTGCTTAAAGTGCGTTCTTCATTTTGCAGATTTTTTGCACCATTTTTAGCTGTATAGTTGCAAATTCCGATACATAAGTCTACTTCTTGTTCGCTTTGACTTAAAAGTTTTCCCATTTCTTGAGTCATCAATTTTGCCAATTCGGTTTTATTTTCCTCTAATTTTTTGCCAATTGAAACCAAAATTTCAGCACGTTTTTCAAAAGAAGTTAACTTCCAATCTAGAAACTCATCTTGACAATTGTCTATGTTTTTTTCTAATTCCTTATCAGATAAATAAGTGAAATCGTTTATTTTTTCTTCTGTTGCTGGGTTTATTGTAGTAATATGTTCTTTGCTCATCATGAGTTGTTTTTTATAGGTTCTAATTTATTTCTACTGATTCAAATTGCTTGTAAAAGTGACCTTTTGAGATGTCTTTAAATTTTATTGGTAGCATTGGCTTTTACTGTTACACAATCTTCAACAAATCTAAAAGGAAAATAAAGTTTCTATTAGTTCATTTGCTTTTGTATTTAGCTCTTTTACTTTTTAAGTTCAAAAAATAAACATATCTTGCAAAGTATTATGCATGCATAGTAAATTTAATTCCAATATTATGAAATACAAGCACATTTTTGAACCATTAGATTTAGGATTCACAACTTTAAAAAATAGAATTCTTATGGGTTCTATGCATACAGGTTTAGAGGAAGAAAAAAACGGATTAGAAAGAATAGCAGCGTATTATGCAGAAAGGGCAAAAGGAGGCGTTGGATTAATAGTAACGGGAGGAATTGCACCAAACATACAAGGTTGGACAGGTCCTTTTGCAGCAAGAATGTCTACGAAGAAGCATGCAAAACAGCATCAACAGATAACAGCAGCGGTGCATAAAGAAGGTGGTAAAATCTGCATGCAAATTTTACATTCTGGGCGTTATGGATATCATCCATTTAACGTGGCACCATCAAAAATTAAATCTCCAATAACACCTTTTAAACCATTTAAGTTAGCAGAATCTGGAATTAAAAGAACCATTAAAGATTTTGTAAATTCCGCGAAATTAGCAAAAATTGCAGGTTATGATGGTGTAGAAATTATGGGCTCAGAAGGCTATTTAATCAATCAATTTATTGTAAAAAGAACCAATAAAAGAACAGATACTTGGGGAGGAGATTATGAAAATAGAATGCGTCTGCCAATTGAGTTGGTAAAACAAACTCGAGAAGCTGTTGGTAAGGAGTTTATTATAATTTACAGACTTTCTATGTTAGATTTGGTAGAAAATGGAAGTTCTTGGGAAGAGGTTGTTCAGCTTGGAAAAGAAATTGAAAAAGCCGGAGCAACAATTATTAATACTGGTATAGGTTGGCATGAAGCAAGAATTCCTACCATTTCTACATCAGTTCCTAGAGCAGCATTTACGTGGGTTACTAAAAAAATGAAAGAAGAATTATCGATTCCTTTGATAACTTCTAACAGAATAAATATGCCAGAAACTGCTGAAAAAATATTAGCAGAAGGAGATGCAGATATGGTGTCTATGGCGCGTCCTTTTTTGGCAGATCCAGAATGGGTAAACAAAGCAGCAGAAGAAAGAGCAGATGAAATTAATACATGTATTGGCTGTAACCAAGCATGCTTAGATCATGTTTTTGAGCAGAAAGTAGCGAGTTGTTTGGTAAATCCAAGGGCTTGTCATGAAACAGAATTGGTTTACAATCAAACAGAAAATAAAAAGAAAATTGCTGTAATTGGTGCAGGACCTGCAGGTTTAGCAGCAGCTACTGTTGCAGCAAAAAGAGGGCATAATGTTACTTTATTTGACGCAAATAATGAAACCGGTGGTCAATTTAATATTGCAAAACAAATTCCAGGAAAAGAAGAGTTTTATGAAACGCTGCGTTACTTTAACAAGCAAATTGAGATTCATAATGTAACTGTAGAACTAAATACTAAAGTTTCTACAGAAGATTTATTAAAATCTGATTTCGATGAGATTGTTATAGCAACAGGAATTAAACCAAGAGAATTAAAGATAGAAGGTATCGATAACCCAAAAGTATTGAGTTATATAGATGTTTTAAAATTTAAAAAACCAGTTGGAAAACGTGTAGCAGTAATTGGCGCAGGAGGAATTGGTTTTGACGTTTCAGAGTACTTAACGCACGAAGGGGAATCGACTTCATTAAATATAGATGCTTGGTTAAAAGAATGGGGAATAGATAAAACGTTAGAAGCTAGAGCAGGTATTGAAGACGTGAAACCAGAATTTCATCCATCTCCAAGAGAAGTTTTTATGTTTAAAAGGAGTAAAGGTAAGTTTGGTGGGAATTTAGGAAAAACGACAGGTTGGATTCATAGATCTACTTTAAAGAAAAAGAAAGTTCAGTTTATAGGTGAAGTTTCTTATACAAAAATAGATGATGAAGGCTTGCATTATCTTCAACATGAAGAAGAAAAAGTTTTAAAAGTAGATAATATTGTTATTTGTGCAGGTCAAACGCCTTTTAAAGAACTGTATCAGCCTTTAGTAGATGCCGGTAAAAATGTACATGTTATTGGAGGTGCAGATTTTGCAAGTGAATTAGATGCAAAAAGAGCCATAAATCAGGGAAGTAGATTGGCTGCTAAATTGTAATTCTTTTTATACTTTTGTTTTTCAAACAAAAAAAAATGAAAAAAATATTAATTATACTAGTATTATTTATAAGTTATTTATCTTTTGGGCAAGAAGCTCCAGAATTTCCGAAATATAATGCTAGAAACCAGGCGAACATTTTTTATTATAATTTATCTGAAGTGCCTAAAGAAATAAAGGTAAAGGAAGATATTACTAAAAATAAAACGATAAAAGTACTTCGAGTTTACAATGATAAAATTAAAAAAATATCATTCTTAAATTCTCCAAAACTTCAAGAGTTAGAATTGACTATAAATACATTAGGGAAGCAATTGTATTCTAATAGAGATTTAGCCGAAAAAGTTAGAAAAAAAATAGAAACGACTATTTCACCAATTAGAGATAGTATAGCAGTTCATGAAAAAGGCTTAAATGACGATTTAAAAAGTTTTTTATCTAAAAGACAATTTAAAAAGTGGTTGAAATATCAAAGAGGAGAAAAAAGAAAACTAATTCCTGAGCAACCTAGAAACAATAGTGCGCCACCACAAAGTATGAATAGAAGAAGGAATAGACAAGGTATGGGAGGTAGAAGATACTAATATTTCTCTTTTTTATATAGATTTCTATATTTTAAAAAATTATACTTTTCCACTAGTTTAAGAAACAAAAATAAAATACCGATATTTGTGCCCAAACTAACTATTTACTAATTATGGGAATGAATAAGAATACAGTGCTTGCTTGGGCAACACTTATAATGATACTAGTAGGCTTAGGTTTAATTGCATTAGGTGCTTTTAGATATAATGAAGTTGCAGGATGGGGGTTTGCAGCTGTAGGACTTGGTTTCTTTGCAATCGCTTGGGTTTTTAACGCTCTTAAAGGGAGAGTCTAAAGCTAGTTTGTAGTTTACGATTTATAATTTCAGTTATTATCAATAATAAATTTTCAAAATAATATATAAAATGAGTGACGATAAGAAAGTAATCTTTTCGATGAATAAGTTGTCTAAAACTTATAAATCAACAGGGAAACAAGTTTTAAAAGATATTTATTTAAGCTTCTATTACGGAGCAAAAATTGGTATTCTTGGTTTAAATGGATCAGGAAAATCAACTTTACTAAAAATTATTGCAGGTGTAGAAAAGAATTTTCAAGGTGAAGTTACTTTTGCACCAGGTTATAAGGTTGGGTATTTAGAACAAGAACCACAATTAGATCCAGAAAAAACAGTTTTAGAAGTTGTAAAAGAAGGAGTTGCAGAAACAGTTGCAATTTTAGAGGAGTACAATAAAATAAACGATATGTTTGGTTTGGAAGAAGTCTATTCTGATGCAGATAAGATGGATAAACTAATGGCACAACAAGCAGTATTGCAAGATAAAATTGATGCTGCTAACGCGTGGGAATTAGATACCAAATTAGAAATTGCAATGGATGCCTTAAGAACACCAGATTCTGATAAAAAAATTGGAATACTTTCTGGTGGAGAGAAACGTAGAGTTGCACTTTGTAGATTGTTATTACAAGAACCAGAAATCTTATTATTAGATGAACCTACCAATCACTTAGATGCAGAATCTGTACATTGGTTAGAGCACCATTTAGCACAATACAAGGGAACTGTTATTGCAGTAACGCATGATAGATACTTTTTAGATAATGTTGCTGGTTGGATTCTTGAATTAGACAGAGGTGAAGGGATTCCTTGGAAAGGAAACTATGCTGCTTGGTTAGATCAGAAATCTAAAAGAATGGCGCAAGAAAGTAAAACTGCTTCTAAACACCAAAAAACATTAGAAAGAGAATTAGATTGGGTTCGTCAAGGAGCAAAAGGACGTCAAACAAAGCAAAAAGCACGTTTGAAGAATTATGACAAATTAATGAGTCAAGACCAGAAACAAACTGACGAAAAATTAGAAATATACATTCCTAATGGACCACGTTTAGGTACAAATGTGATTGAAGCAACCGGTGTTTCTAAAGCATTTGGAGAAAAATTATTATATGATAATTTAGAGTTTAATCTTCCGCAAGCGGGAATTGTTGGAATTATTGGTCCCAATGGAGCTGGTAAAACCACTATTTTTAAAATGATTATGGGAGAAGAAACTCCTGATGCAGGAAGTTTTAATGTAGGTGAAACTGCTAAAATAGCTTATGTAGATCAAGCGCATTCAGATATTGATCCAGAGAAAACAATTTGGGAAAACTTTTCTGATGGACAAGATTTAGTAATGATGGGAGGTAAGCAAGTAAATTCTCGTGCTTATTTAAGTCGTTTTAATTTTTCTGGTAGTGAGCAAAACAAGAAAGTAAATACACTTTCTGGTGGAGAGCGTAACCGTTTGCATTTAGCAATGACTTTAAAGGAGGAAGGAAACGTATTGTTATTAGATGAGCCAACAAATGACTTGGATGTAAATACATTAAGAGCATTAGAAGAAGGTTTAGATAACTTTGCTGGTTGTGCGGTTGTAATTAGTCACGATAGATGGTTTTTAGATAGAGTTTGTACGCACATTTTAGCTTTTGAAGGGAATAGTGAAGTGTATTTCTTTGAAGGTGGTTTCTCTGAGTATGAAGAAAATAAAAAGAGTCGTTTAGGTGGAGATTTAATGCCAAAACGAATTAAATATAGAAAATTAGTTCGATAATATTTCGAAATTATATTTTACAAAAAAGCAGTTAATTTTATTAACTGCTTTTTTTTGTTTAGAATAGTTTCGGCAACATTTCCTCTGGAGATATATGCTGTAATTAGGTCTAATTTTTTTTGATGTTATTGGATGAATTTATACTTGATTTGAGAAAAAATCTAATGCCGAACACAAAACAAATATTGCATTTAAAAAGGATTTGAAATTCTTTAAGTTAATGTTTTTGTAATATGATTTATATCATAAAATCAAAAACATTCATTTTATACTTTTGTTTTAAAATAGAGATATATTAACATTTTAAAATAATATTTAATGGATAATTTAAAGGTAAGTTTAACAGAAGGACAATTAAAAATTACAATAGACAAACCGACTTTTAGTAAGTTTACATTAAAAGAAGCTGGTTTAAAAGAAGCATATAAAGTAGAAGGAGGAAACTTAAGGGTTAAAGTGGCTTTAGGATATATTCAAGATACTAACTTCTATAAAATGCCGAAAATTGAATTTGATTATACAGAAAATATTCATGAAAGTAATTGGATTGTTGAGTTTAACGGTGAAAACATTCTAGAGAAGAATGACCATTCAGGAAAGGCAACAATACTTCTTTTAAATAGAAAAAAAATGAAGGAGTTGGTACAACGTCATGAAAACAACTTATTAATTCATGGAGATTTTTCTGAAGAGGTTACAATTAAAAATACTAGTTCTTTACAATTATTTGAGACTTCAGGAGAATAGTCCTTTAGGTCTTCATAACATAAAAAAACCTTCATTTTTTGAAGGTTTTTTTATGATAGCACAACTTTCTTAATTTAAAAAACCTTCGCTGTAGACATATTTTTTAAGCATGTACTCTGTAATTGGTGCTAGTTCTTTTAAGGTAGCCGGATGAATTCCTCTGTTTGAAAAAAACTCTATTTTACCTGTAGCAGATTTGCCATACCAAACCTTTGGATTTCCATCTATAAAAAACGGTGTATCTTCTGTAACTTCTATTTTTTCAAAATTTTCAATATCAATATTAAAAATGGAATTGTCTATTGCAGTTTTGGATGCACATGAACTTTTTTCAAAATGATTTTCTGTCCAAATAATACACGTTTCAGTATTAGAATTCGTGTATTTATTTATAAAAAAGAATACAGGAAAAATAAGTAAAACCAAAACACCAATAATGTAATTTTTATATTTTCTTAAAGATGTTTTTTCTACCTCTATTTTTTTATAGATAGCTTTTTTTTCGGGTTTAAAAATTTCTTTATTTAATGTCTTACTAGACTTATATTTCTCATAACTATTATAGCCCAAGTACAGAGACATAAAGTCTAAAAGATACTTATTAGGTTCTTTAACAATTACATTTTCTTTTTCTTCAACATATTTATTGTACAAGCGGGTTGCTTTCTTTACACTGATGTAATTTTTATCAATAGACGTAACCTCTTGTAGTTCTTCCACCCAAAATATGGCTTGTGCATTTTTATTCTTCTTTAGTTCTTTTTTTTCAATCTCATTAAAAAAATCTGTTACGAGTGCTTTAATCATAGCTGTTGTTTGGTTGTCCAAAAGTAGACATTTTAGACAGACTGTAACCAAAACTGTCTAAAATTAGACAAATTAGAACTGACCATAAACTGTCTATATCTTGACTATTGTTAGGTCTTAACCACTTCCGATATTTGCATTAGAATTAATTCTCTAAAAAAATAAAGAGAAATACTTCTAACAAACAGTAAGAAATAGCAGTGTTTTTTTGATTGGGAAAACAAAACAATAACACTATTTCTTACGACAACTTCCCGCGAAAGAGGCGCGCGACTCTTTTAAAATTTTATGTGTTGTGAACAGTAAAAAAAACTGAATTCTAAAATTCGGAGAGCAACACTATTGTTTAATTTTTAAAAGATAAATTATGAAAAAAGTATTTTTAATATTCGCAATATTACTTGCAAACAGCGTTTTTACCTCTTGTACAGAATTAGAAGAAAGTCTAGAAAATGAACCTGTAAAAATAGAAACTTTAGCAACAGAGGGTGAAGATGGGCAAGACCCAATTGAAGAAGAAGATCCAGCTAATGGAGGATAGTCTATTTAAATATTTATAGTATTTTCGAGGAATGAAACAAGTAAAAGTTACATTCCTCTTTTTTATATTAATATTCTATTTACAGTGTGATAAAAAAGTAATCAAAGAAGCTATAATAAGTGGAGAATCTAAGATCCAATTGTTTTATAAGGGTGACAATTATAAAAAATTAGCTCACAAAAAAAGACTTGATATTTCAAAAAAATTGTTAACTGAAGCGAGTTCAAATAGTGTAGATAAATATACAATTTTTAATAATCTGAGTTTTTTATACAGTAGAGAGGGTAAAATAGATAGTGCAATTCTATATTCAAAAAAAATGCTGAATTTGCCAAATGTTCTTGAGAAAGAAAGTTTACAAGCGAAAGTGTTTTTTAAACTTGGGAATTATTTTAATAAAATCAATCAAAAAGACAGTGCTTACTATTATTACTTTAATTCTAATAAACTATTCTTAAAAGACCAGGATAGTATTAATATTATTAAGAATTTAGTAAATTTAGCTATTTTAGAATCAGATTTTGGAAGTTATGCGACAAGCGATTCAACTATAGTAGCATCATTAAAATACATCGGTAGAAAAAAAAATAAGATTTTGGCTTCTGCTTATAATTGTTTAGCAATCAATTCAAAAAAACAGTTTTTATATGATGATGCAATTTCTTATTATAAAAAAGCGATTGCTATTTCAAAAATAAAAACATCAAAAAATATTTATAAAAGTAATATTGCTAACGTTTATAAAGAACTTAAAGAGTATTCAAAAGCCATTTTAATTTTAGAAAACTTATTAAAAGATTCAATAAAAAATCTTAAAACAAAGGCAAGAGTTATTGATAATTTAGCGCATATTAAATGGTTAAATAATTCAAAAGAAAATGTTTTAAAAGAATTTTTGTTTGCAGAATCAGTTAGAAATAATAAAAATGATAAAAAAGGATTGATTGCAAGTTATTCTCATTTATCTGATTATTATAGGAAAGCGAATCAAAAAAAATCTTTAATTTATGCTAAAAAAAAATATAGAATATCTAAAGAGCTAAAAAATGTTACAGGTCAATTAGAAGCAATAAATCAAATTGTAACACTTTTAACACCACAAAACTCTATTAAGTATTACAAGAAAAGTATACATTTAAAAGATAGTTTAAAAGAGGCTAATACGAAGATACAACACAAGTTTGCAAAAATTAAATACAATTTTGAAGAAGAAGAAAAGCAAAAGTTAAAATTTAAAACTTTGGCAACAGAAAATGAATTAATTGCAGAACAAGAGAACAACCAAAAGAAGAATGTTCTAATTTTAGGGATTATAATAACCTCTAGCTTATTATTCTTATTATATAGAAGAAAGCAACAGCATAAAAAAAGAATTCTACAAGAAAGCTATAATACTGAAACAAGAATAGCAAAAAAATTACATGATGAGTTGGGGAATGGTCTTTTTAATACACTTACAAAGATTCAGAATCCTAATTTAAAAATTGAAGAGATTGTAAAAGATTTAGATAAAATATACATGCAAACACGTTCGATTTCTCATGAGCATGATTCCGTTGAAACAGGTACGAAGTTCGAAGATTATTTTAGAAATTTACTAGCGAGTTACAACACAGATAGCTGTAAAATTATATTAAAAGACCTTTCTGTTTTATCATTAAATTCTTTAAGTGAAGAAAAACAAATTGTATTTTATAGGGTTTTTAATGAGCTGTTAGTGAATATGAAGAAGCACAGTAAAGCAAGTTTGGTGGTTTTATCTTGTAAAAAAATAAATAATGTTTTAGAAATAAAGTATTCAGACAATGGAGTAGGGTTTGAAGGAAATAAAATTATTTTTAAAAATGGACTCAAAAATATGGAAACCCGTATAAAAACAATCAAAGGAACTCTTAATTTTGATGAACAAGGTAATAATGGTTTTAAAACAACCATTTGTTTTAAAAAATAGTATATGTTTCAAAAAGTTTTAATAGCTGAAGATTTTGATATTATTAATAGTGGACTAAAAACTGCTTTAGAAGAAATGAAGGTTTCTGAAATTTCCCATGTTTCTTATTGCGATGAGGCTTTATTAAAACTGAAAAAGGGAGCATTAGAAGGCAAACCGTATGACTTACTAATTTCAGATTTGTCTTTTTTAGAAGACCATACGCAGCAAGAAATTACTTCTGGTGATGCTTTAATAGAAAAGGTTAGACATGTATTTCCTAAATTAAAGATTATTGTTTTTTCTGTAGAAGACAAACCATTTAGAATTCAGAATTTACATAAAAACCTAAAAATTAATGCTTATGTCTGGAAAAACAGAAACGGACAAAAAGAATTAAAAAAGGCAATACAGCATGTTTTCTCTGAAGGAGATTTCTATATTTCTGAAGACTTAAAAGAAGCAATTCACCCTAAAAAAGCAATTGAAATTACAGCGTATGATATTTTGTTAATTGAATACCTTTCTAAAGGACTATTACAAGAAGACATCAGTAAAAAATTAAAAGAAAAAGAAATTTCACCTTCTAGCACTAGTGCAATCGAAAAAAGGTTAAAGTTTTTAAAAGAACATTTTAATGCGAATAATCCGGCACATTTAGTCGCTATAGCCAAAGATTTCGGATTGATTTAAGAACAATTTTTTGCTATAGTTTATTTAGATTACGGGTTTCCGTAGTCTTTTTTAATTATATGGACTTAGATTTTAGCAGATTTATATGGCATTTAGTTGATGAAAATGAATGGATTAGCATGATGACTTCTTATATTAAAGTAGCATCTAGTGAAAAGGATAATGCAATTATAAGGAATACTCTTATAGAAGGTAAAGTTGTTAATAAGGGAGTTAAGGTAAGAGGTAAACTCGTTTTACCATTTTATAAGCTAAAGGGAGATATTATGTCGTGACAGATTATTCAGATATAATGAAAATATTATATAATGAAAAATCACTAGGTATTTATCTTAAAAAAACGAAAAACCTAGTTCAGATAGGAAGGGGTGATATTATTGAAATACATAATTTCTTAGTTGATTAAAAGGCATTAGTTTTAAATATTAGAAATTATTAAGTAAAAGCAAGAAAAGAAGAAGTACTAACTTAAAACCTTACGGAAACCCGTAAGGTTTTGTTTTTCAGAGTGTTTACTTTTGTTTAAGTATTAATTTAAGCCTTTGTAAAGAATTATGGAATTTCAAAATAAAATAAAAGCAATTGCAGACAAAATATCTTTATTAAAAGATAAAATTGAAACGGAAGAATCTACAAAACATGCATTTGTATTACCTCTTATTCATGCATTGGGTTATGATTCCTTTAACCCTACTGAGGTTGTACCAGAATTTACAGCAGACTTAGGTCTAAAAAAAGGAGAAAAAGTAGATTATGCAATTTTTCAGAATGACGTTCCTATTTTAATTATAGAATGTAAAAATTGGAAAGAAACTTTAGATAATCATAATTCTCAATTATTTAGATATTTTCATGTAACAAAAACCCGTTTTTCTCTATTAACAAACGGAATTCAATATCGTTTCTATACAGATTTAGAACAGGCTAATAAAATGGATGAAAAACCATTTTTAGAGTTTGATATTACAAAAATTAAAGAGAATGAAGTTTATGAGCTCTTAAAGTTTCATAAATCTAATTTCGATGTTAATACAATTGTAAACAATGCAAGCTCTTTAAAATACACCAAAGAAATTAAGAAATGTATTTCTGAAGAACTAAATAATCCTTCTTTTGAATTTTCTAAGCTATTTGCCAATAAAGTTTATTCTGGTAGGTTAACAGAAAAAGTTATGGACGATTTTATTGGTTTAGTTCACAAAGCTTTAAATCAAACAATTAGCGAAAAAGTAAACGATCGGTTGAGTGCTGCTTTAAATAAAGAATCAGAAAAACAACAACAAGAAATTATTGAAGTAAAGCCAGAAGAGAATAAGATTATTACTACAGAAGAAGAGTTAGAGGGTTTTAGAATAATCGTTGCTATCTTAAGGCGAAAATTAGATGTCAATAGAATAACGCACAGAGATACACAATCTTATTTTGGTGTGCTTTTAGATGATAATAATAGGAAACCTTTGTGTAGACTTCATCTAAATACGGTTAATAAATATTTAGGTATTTTTGATGAAAATAAAAAGGAAATTAAGATTTCTATTGAGAGTATAGATGACATTTATAAATATGAACAAGAATTACTAAATATGGTAAGCTTCTATATTACAGATTCTAATTAAATTATTTAATTAGAGTTTTTAGAAACCTCAGGAAATTTTATATTTGAAAGCAAATAAAGTAAGTATGAAAAAAATATTTTTAGTTATAATAATTTTTGCTTTTTCAACAGCTTTTCAAACCAGGGAAAAAGAAGTTTTTATTTGTACGAGTAAATCAAGTAAAAAGTATCACTTAAAAAAAGATTGTAAAGGAATTAAGAGGTGTAGATCTAAAATTAAAAAAATTACTAAGATAAAAGCACTAAATGTTGGCAGAACGAAGTGTAAATTAGAAAAAATAAAAAGACAATAAAAAGTCCCATTTTTTAAAAAACAGGACTTTTAACTTCTACTTTTTCTATCACAACTAGTTCTTGGTTAAGCAACAATAAATTCAAACTATTGTTACTGCACGAGTATATCAAATTAGAGTTTTGTGTATAGGTATACATACCTGTTTTTAATCTCTTCTTCTGGTAGATATTTTTTTATTATCATTTGTCTTTCTTCTAGCTTTAGCTTTTCTGGTGTTTTCTTTTTTCGTTCTAGAGTTTACTTTTGAACTATTTCTAGGAAGAGGTTTTTTAATTTCCTCTATTTTTCTTCTAGAACCTGAACGAGTATTTCTTCTTTGAATTTCTGAACTCCTATTTGTTCTGGTATTTGTTTTTCTTTTAGTATTAGATTTACGATAAGAAATATTAGTACGTTTTTTATATGCATTATTACTTCTATTAGAAGCAACTGGTTTTCTTCTTTTTAAAATGGCACTTCTTTTTCCGATTTTAGCATTTCTATTAGACTTGTAATAAAAGTATCTATTGTCTTCTCTAAACTTTGTGTAATTTCTTCTAAAATCACTTTTATAAAAATAAGCATCATTATAGTTCCATATATTTCCTAAATTTAGATTAATTCTTATTCCGTTATCATAATAAAAATTATCTTTTACATTTCCGTAGAAAACAGGATTTCCGAATCTATTATATTGAACATTTAAGTGGCCAACATTGGTAAGTCTATTTCTATAGTATTTCATAAAAACATTTCCAACTCTAGAAACATTGCCTCTGTAATCATAATTAATAAATACATCCCCTACACGTCTTATTCTACCTCTATAATCTCTATCTATAGTTATACCGCTTCTTCTAGTACGTAAACCATTATAATCGTAATAGGTGTCATTGTAATTTGAATTAAAATCAAAATCTCCATTCGTAAAAATAAAGAATTCGACACCTCTTTCTATAAAGTTAACAGAATTCTCATAAGAGTAATCAACCCTAATATTGTTTGTTAAATAATTGCCGTTTTTGGCTTCAACAGTAGAAACCATCATGAACATTCCTAATAATATAAGTAAGCCTTTTTTCATAATATATGGTTTTAAGGGTTTTGCCTACTCTAATAGCTTTTCGGCGTCCGCATTCGATTTAACATTTTCAAAGAACGTGCCAAAAAAAGATAGATGCATTTATAATACTTTGCTTTTACTGTAAAACATATGATTAATGTGTTGATATTAAATTATTTGTGTTCGTGTGATAAATATTAAGAACTTGACGCTAAGAAGTGTTGCACTACTCTTAAAATAAAATATATATTAAATAAATTTGCAGAACGTTAGATAATCTTTAACTATTTTTTCTTATATTATTAAAAGCACTAGATGGTAGCTTTTTAGATTTTCTATAAGAGACAGAAATGAACGTTTATAAAAGTATTATTTTTAGATAACATTAACTTCTTTTGATACGGGCTGGTACAACTATTGCACTATTTATAAGGTTATTAATAAAAATAAATAAATATGTATTTTAAAAAAATTAAGAAACATTTATTAGCAGTAACACTATTGATATTTTCTTCAATTACTTATGGCCAAAACACATTGCCGATAAGTCACGTAGAAGAAATAGACCAAATTGCAGAGATCGAAGATTCTGCCTTAAAAGCAATACTAGTAAAAGAAATAAATTCGAATAAAAAATGGAAGCGTTTAGTTGCAGGTAAGCAGATGTCTATTGGTATAGTCGATTTAAGTGATGCTACTAAGTTTAAGTATGCAGGTATGAATGACAATTTTATGATGTATGCTGCCAGTTTACCAAAAATAGCGATTCTTTTAGCAGCTATGGATGCTATAGATAAAGGCGAAATGGAGTATACAGATGAAATTAAAAAAGATTTACGATTAATGATTAGCAAATCTAATAATCAGGCATCTACAAGAATGATTGATAGACTTGGTTATAAAAAAATTGAAGATGTTTTAAGAGCTCCAAAGAATAAATTATATGACGAGGAAGTTGGTGGTGGTCTTTGGGTTGGTAAAAGATATGCTGCTCAAGGCAAAAGAAATCCAGACCCGCTTAAAGGTTTAAGTCATGCAGCCACAACTAGGCAGGTATGTAGTTTTTATTATCAATTAGCTTTAGGGAATTTAATTAATACAGCAAGCTCTAAAGAAATGTTAGAGATTATGAAAGATCCTAAATTACATCACAAATTTGTAAATACTTTAGACAAAGTGGCACCCAAAGCAACTATTTACAGAAAATCTGGTTCTTGGAGAAATTACCACTCAGATTCAGCTTTGGTTTGGGGCCCAGAAAGAAAGTATATAATTGTTGCATTAATTGATAATGATTATGGTGAACAAATTATAAGAAATTTGGTTAAACCGTTAGAAAAGGTATTGAAAAAAGGACGTTCTTTATAGTCTATTTTATGAATTAGATTGTGAGAAAGATTATAACTAAAACTTTTGGATTAAGAGATGATGAAATACGCATCTCTTTTTTAATGCTCTTATATATTTTTATAATTATTACCGTTTTACTAATTGTAAAACCAACTGTAAATGCCCTTTTTGTTTCTAAACTAGGGGCAGATAATTTACCATTTGGTTATCTATTGGTAGCCAGTGTAGCGGTTTTAACTTCTTATTTTTATAATAAAGCAATTAGAATTTTTTCTCTAGTTAAAGTAACAGTTATCTCTTTGGTTACTTTTAGTTTGTCTTTTATAGTACTAAGTTTGGTTATTAAATACGCTCTTCTAAGCAATTGGATTCTCTATTTTTATTATGTTTTTATTTCTCTGTTTGCTGTAGTGGCAACATCACAATTCTGGTTGTTTGCCAATATGGTTTTTAATGCAAGAGAAGCAAAAAGAAATTTTGGCTTTATTGGAGCAGGTGGTATTGCAGGTGGTATTTTTGGAGGTTATCTAACAAGTATAATAGCGACTAATTTTGGTAACGAATTTGCTGTTTTTCTCGCAGCTTTATTAATTTTAATTTGTATTCCTATTTTAAAAAAAATATATAATTCAAAAATTAAGTTTTTAAATTCTTTTAAAAGGAAACAAGTAATTGCAAACGAAGAAAATTTAGAAAGTTCTTCTTTACGTCTAATTTCAAAATCGAAACACTTAACTTACATTGCTCTAATAACAGGAATAGGAGTTATTGTAGCAAAGTTAGTAGATTTTCAATTTAGCGATTTTGCTCAAAAAGCAATGCCAGATTCAGATGATTTAGCAGCTTTTTTTGGTTTTTGGTTTTCAACATTTAATGTTGTTGCATTAGTTATTCAGTTATTTCTTACCAATAAAGTTCTAACAAGATTAGGTGTTTCTTCTACTTTACTAATACTTCCGTTAGCAATTGCATTTGGTAGTTTGTTGTTTTTAACCTTCCCAGAGTTATGGGTTTTAATAATTATTAAAGCTATTGATGGCAGCGCAAAACAATCTGTAAATAAGGCAGCAATAGAGTTATCTATAATGCCGATTCCTATTCAAGTTAAAAATCAAGCAAAATCTTATATAGATGTTGTTATAGATAGTTTAGCAACAGGTTTTGCAGGTTTTTTATTAATATTTTTAATTAAGAGATTAGATTTAGATACCTCTTATATAACCGTAATTATTTTACTTTTCACTTTTGTTTGGATTCTATTTATCTATCGTTTAAGAGAGGCTTATTTTTCATCTTTTAAAGAGAATATTCAAAAAACACTCTCGTTAGAATTTAATAAAAATAAGAAGAGCGAAAATACCATTATCGATATAAAAAACATCTTTTTAAATGGTGATGAAGAGTCTATTTTAAATGCGTTAGAAAGGTTAAAAGATTACAAACAAACTTCTTTTAACACTTCTGTAATTAAACTTTTAGAGCATCCTTCAAAAAAAATTAATGCAAGAGCTATCGAATATTTAGATTCTTTTGAAGGAATTGATATCTTAGACAAGGTAGAAAGTTTAGTGAATGAAAAAGATGATCTTTTAGCATACATGGCTTTAGATTATCTTTTGGCACATTCACCAATTTCAGACGAATCTTTTTTTAATAAATATCTAAATCATGAAAATGAATACATAGCAAACGGAGCCTTATTATCTTTGGCGAAACAAAGTTTTAATAACGCCAAGTTAGGTGTTAACTATGAGGTTGTTACTAGGCTAGAGGAGAAGGTTGTTGCGTTAAATACGGGTGAATTGTCTGATAGAAAAGAAGTTTTAGCAGGTTTGTTGATGAGTATTGCATATGCTAGAATGACTAGTAACTATCATTTAATTAGTAAATACCTTAAAGACGATAACGCTTATATAGCAAAATTTGCAACAATTTCTGCAGGTATTACTTCTGATGAGGTTTTTATTAAGGATTTATTAGATTCATTATCAGAAAAAAAACATAGAAAAAGAGCGATAAGAGCGCTGAGCAATTATGGTCCAAAAATTATTGATTTTATCTTTAAATTGGATAAAAACGGGACACTAAAACCTTCTACTAAAAAATACATTCCGAAAATTGTAGAGTCTTTTAAAAATGAAAAAGCAGTAAGAGTTTTATTACGCCTTTTAAGAAATAAAAATGCGATTACACGATTAGCTGCCTCTAATTCTTTAACTAAAATACTAAAGAAGAACACCAATTTATCTGTTAGCGCTAGAGTTATTAAAAATCAGATTTTAAGGGAAAGTAGTTATTATAAAAATACTTTAGAAATTATAGCTTCTATAGAATATTTAATTAATATTGACTTAGTTGATGAGGTAAAAGAAAAAAATCAAGAAGTTTATGAGGCTAGAAAAAACATTATTTCTGAGTTAGAAATTTTATTAGATGCGAACATAAAATGTATTTTCAACCTCTTAAGTTTGGTTTATAATGAAGAGGATATAAAAATGACGTATGTTGGTATACAGAGTGAAATTAAGGAAGCTAAAATAAATTCATTAGAATTTCTAGATAATATCTTACAGCGTAAAATAAAAACAATGGTATTGCCAATTATAGAATATTATGTGGTGGATGACAACCATTATAAGTCTTCTATCATAAATTTAAAAATTATTAGAGAAAAAAAGTTTTTAAATAGAATAGTAACCTTAGGGAATGTAAAATTAAAATCTCTTGTTATTAAATACATTCAAGCATCTAATAACAAGAGATTAATATCGGTATTGCTACCGTTAAATAAATTTAAAAATAAAGAAGTGAAAGAATTAGCTACAAAAACATATCATTTATCTATTTCTAATAATAATTAATTATCACTTTCATCGTTATCGCTCTTATATTCTTCTTCTTTAATTATCGATTTTTTAGAAACATTTGCTTCATCAATAATATCATCAATTTTACTAGCCATATACATGTGAGCGCCAGCAGAATTTTTATTTAAAACGTTAGACATTAGACAAACAATGTATTTTAAACCATTAGGGTGCTCTACAATAATAACAGAATTCATGTAGTTAAAAACGTTACCTGCATAGCTTTTACAGTCAGGGTTTTTTGCTCGATCACATTTATAATAACTACCAGATTTAAAATAAACAGCGGCACTATCTAATCTTGGTGATCTGGCATATCTAATTCTTCTATCTGTTAAATATAGCAATCTTTTCATCTCTAAACTAGATGCTTTGTCTACAACTTTTCCTTGTTCTAATTGCACTAAAAACTTCATTAAACCTTTTGGCGTACCAATGCTCCCTCCTTTTCTACCAACATATTTGCCAGCAGGTCTTGTAAACATTCCGCCTAATTTCCATTCATCTTCTCCAATACCTAATTTTCTCAAAGGTGCGTTAACTACCGTATTTGCTAAGTTTGTAAGAGAATCTCTAGGAGTATCTATAAAATATTTCTCTGCTTTTTCTGCATCTAAAAAGAAGTAATCTTGTCCGAAGGCAGCCATTAACATCGCTTCTCTATACATAATACTTGCAGCACCATTATTACTTACAGAAACCATGTGATCTAACCATTCATATAAAGAAAACTCGTCACTAGCAACCACTTTTCTCTTTGTTAATCTATCTTTTTCAATATCATAAACAGGTATTGTATGATGATCTCCTGTTCCCCAATACCTAGAAGTTACTTTGATGTTTTTTAAATAACCAGCTCTGTCTTCCCAAGAATCTGGACATAGTTTTTGCAGTTGATCGAATACAGCTAAAAGAACGGCGATTTTACCAACGCTTCCTGGTTGATAACCAATATTTTCTCTGTGTGCTGCATATCTTAATTTATCAGGGTTGCTCATATCCATCACAGACATAGAATAGGCACCAGCCGGAATTATTCGTTTTAATTTACTTTCGAAATCTGTATCAGAAACTAATAAATCTTGAATACTGTCTTTATTCCTATTCGAGAGGTTTAGTTTAATATCTGCTAATTTTTTATAGGCTCCCGCAGGAATTCTATTGTATTTTACACTATCTAATTGAAACTTTCTAAGTTGATACAATCTTGCAATTCCGGTAGCTTCATAACCATCTATAGGATACTTAATGAAACCAAGGGAGGCAACAATTAAAACGGCTAATACTATATATTTACCTTTCATAATTATATTTTTTCTGTTAACATTATTTCTGTGCTATTTTCTACTTTAGGTGCAATTGAATTTAGATAATCAGAACTTTTGGCTTGTTTATTTTCTACAAAAGGTCTTATTTGAAACAACCAAAGCTTGTCATCTTTAAAACCAAACTCAACATCATAAGCGTAATTTTCTTCGGAAGATTTCTTCCCAATTTTAGCTCTAATTTCTGTTGCTAATTCTCTAATTTTATTCACATTACCTGTATTTAAAATAGGCTGATTAAATGTGGTATAATACTTTTTTGTACTTCCTGTTACTGGTAAACGAATGTAATCTGGTTGTCTAGCAGGACTTAATAAATAGCTGCTTTCTGCAGTAATTAATCTTGTCTCTGCAGATTGCCCATCTACAGCGCCTCCGGCTCCTCTACTAAAAGCCACTGTTAAATCGTTTTCAGAACCTTCATTAATTCCTTTTGTAATCATAACTCCAGAATAATCTACATCTACACTTGGTATAATTAAAATTGAAGGATACACATTTTCTGGATTTAATAAATATTTCTGACGCCATTTAAAACTTCTCTCTGTATAAGCAGAAGCCCAAACTTGTTTTATTCCTTGAATTATTTTTTCTTCTTTTAGAATATTGAAAAGGGTTAAATTTAAACCAGCTCCTGTAAATTCCTTCAAATCTTCCATATTGGTATCACTTCTTAAAAACACAGGTACGTTTCCAATGTCATTTCCAAAAACAGTTTTAAAATTACTCTTTAAATCGTTTATAAAACGATCATCTAAATTGATGTTTAAAATAGCTGCATGTAATTCTTTTAAAGAAGAAATCAAGAACTTTTCTATAGCTTCTTCTGAACTAGCATTGCTTTTTAATTCTTTTGCTTTTAAAAATGTAGCATTCAAAAACTGCCAATAGGTTTTGTCCTTACCAGGCATTTGTTTGTTCATATGGGTTTTAAAAATTCCAAAAGGAATGATGATTCCCTCAACAACTTTATTTGGGAAAAGGTGTTTTAATTCTCCTAA
This sequence comes from Polaribacter sp. ALD11, assembly GCF_002831685.1. NCBI lineage: Bacteria > Pseudomonadati > Bacteroidota > Flavobacteriia > Flavobacteriales > Flavobacteriaceae > Polaribacter > Polaribacter sp. ALD11. The sequence goes on from NZ_CP025119.1 coordinate 3,533,631, forward strand.
ATTGGCTGCTTTTGGTCCGCATAAAATACCAGAATCCGTAGCTTTTACATCTCTCATATTTATAATCTTAGAAACATCTAACTTTAATTTGTCAGTTGGTACTTCAATCATATTTTTTGTTCTTTCTTTTCTATCGAACAATTTTTGTTCGATAGCTGACATGTCTTTTTCTAACTTTAGAATAACATTTCCTTTGCTAGATACTGCGTAGAATACATTTCTATTGGTATATTCTTCAAGCGATTTTAAATTTTCACTAGACAAAGCTGCGTTTGGTATTCCTAAATTTCTTGCTAATAATTGTACATGAGAAACTAAATTCCCTTCAGAAACTGTCATAATTCCTGCAACAGGTTTTAAATCTGAAGGTGGTTTTTGAAAAATATAAATATTATTTGTGTTCACTTCAACTTCATCAGGGTTTCCATCTACAACAATCAATTTTCCAAAAGCATACCCAGGGTTTAATCCTCTTATTGTACCTTGGTTGCTAATACTCATTACATTGTTATTCACTTTAGAAACCTTAGCTGCATATTTATTTAGTTGACTAACTGTTTCGCCTAAATTTAGGGTAATCGAATTCCTAATTCTGTCATCTATAAAACCATAGGCTAAAGACTCAAAAGCAGCATATTCATTTACATCTTCTTGGTAATTTGCTTTCACTAAAGAAGTACTCCATTCTACAATTCTTCTAGCATTAGTAACCAAAGTGTTTAGTGCTCCTAAGGTAGTTTTGTCCTTTTTTAAAGTACTCGAAAAAATAGGTTTTACAATATCAAATTCCCATGCTTCTACCAGGCCTGTAGCATACGATGCACACGTAAGTGTTTGTGTTTTTAAAATAGTTTCTTCTAAGGTTTCTGGAATCCAGTTTTGAGTTTCTATTAATAGAATTTTTTCTAATTGATTTGTTAAGTCTAAAAGATTTAAGCGGTCTCTACTACTTTTAAATAATGCAATATTATATCTTAGAAGATCTAAATTATCTGTAATTTTAAGAACGATATCTTTTGCAGTAAAACTTGATTTGTCTTCATTAACAAATTTTTTTAAATTACTTAGAACTTTATTTTTATCTGTAATTTTAGCTAATTCTTTAGCAATTGAACTGTAGTTTAAAGGTGCATAAAACGCGTTCATTGTAGCTAAGAGTTTCTCAAATGCTTTTTTTTCTTTTACAGAGATTTTAGACGCATTTTTCTTTACATAGTTTTGGACTAAATAGATATCAGATTTTTGTGGATTACCATGAATTTTAATTCGGATGTCCATAAAATCGGCAATTTCTTCAGCCAATATTTTAGATTCACTACGCATTAATTGCGCAATGTTAGAATCGCCATTATGAGGAATGTCTTTTAAAGACTGTCTCACCAAATAATAATTAGAATTTAAAAAATGATCATCTTTTAAAACGGTCTCATAAAACTCTTTTCCCCAAGCTTCTTCATCTTCAGATTGTATTGCACCTCTGTAAAACTGCCCTTTTTTTAAAACCCAACCATCATCTACACTCGCTAAATACTGGCCTATTTGATATTGTTTTATTCTGCTAAAATTATTTTCTGAATCTAAAAAATCTTCCGTTTTTACACTTGCCAAAATTTCGCCAAAAAATAAATGATTGCTTTTCCTTAAGTCTAAAGCAGATTCTTTAAAACTTGCATGCTGTATTCCACCTCCAATAGAATCTGGACACGGATTTTTTGGATCTCTGATGCTACCGTCTTTACAAAACCATTTAATTCTATAGTAAGGGCCTCTACTATCTTCTTTGTAATATTTAATTAGCTGCTTTATGTTCTCTAAGCTTTTCTTTTGTGAGGAACTATTTAAGCTAAAAAAAAATGCTAGAGTAAAAGTAAGAAGTATTTTTTTTTTCATCATCTGTTTTTTTTACAAATTTATATTTTAAAAAGTTAATAATAAACTTTATAAATTAATAAGAGTAAGAAAAAAACGGAATGAGTTAAAACTTTTTTACTGTAAATAATTTTGAAGAGATAAGACCTTAAAAGCTATTTTTATAGATTAAAATGAACATTTTTTAAACAAGAATTCCTTCCCATTTTGCAGAATATAAACCTCTTTACAATTTGTAGGATGTTTAAAATGATATTCCTCTAAAAAATTAAAATCGGTTTTATTTATTGAAAATAAACCTTCAAAATCTTTTTTTCCTCCTGGAGTATATCTTGATATTTTATAAGTTTTAATGTTTATTTTGTCTTCAATTTTAAACCATGCACCACTTCCAATTCCACCTAACCAAGTTCCATTTTTTAACTCGAAAATATCTAAATTAGGCTCTTCAGTTCCTTTCAAATTGGGCTCTCCTTCAAATTTATTAAAAAAAGAAGCTTTGTATTCTTTTACAATAGATCTATTTGTATAATTGGTTATTTTTTGTTCATAAACATTATAAACAGTATCACTGGTATTTGCTTTTAATACATTTCCAATAGGACTTGGGGTTAACAAATTAGATTTTCTCAATTGAATACCAATCTTTTTGTTTGTAGAAGAAGCAATAATTGTATCTGTTACAAAGCGTGCACAATTGGTGCCATTTTTTATAAAAGCGCCATAAGGAATTTCTTTTTCGTCAATTAATTGATGAATAAATGTTTTTGCTTTATGAAAGTCTATTTCTTCATGAATACTAGCTACCAATCTACCATCTCCATGTGTTTTTTCTGGATGATTCTCTATCCAGAGTAAAATTTCTTCTACATTTAATAATTCATCATTTATAAAATTAGCGCTTGCAGAAACTTCTAACTCAGGGTCGGTCTCTTTAGAACGCACGCGGCCATTGCCGTAGGTTGTAATATACCGACCAAAATCAAAATAATTTATTTCAGATTTTCCTTTTTGAAGCAATAATAAAGCAGCATGTCCTGCTTGAACAGCGTGTTGACCGCCAATACCAATTTTAGGCCAAAAATTACTTAAGATTTCCCAATAAGCGGGTCTTACGATGGTATCTGGATAAGAAAGTATAATGATGATTCCATCAGAATTTTGCATTTAATTAATTATTAAAGATGGCTTTTAATAAAATCTGAAAGGTTTTAAAAGCGAAGTAAATGGTAAAAATGATTAGAATTCCTGCAGCAATTATAATAACATAAGATAGTATCTCTTTTGGGGTATCTTTAAACTTTTTTAAAGCCTTAAACCCCATTGTAAGAGAAACAGGTGAAGCAATAAATAGAAAAATTAAAAGACTTAAGTATTTTAAACCTTTTCCTAATAAATTTACATTAGTACTCATTTTTGTAATTTTTTATTGAATTTCTAACATTTCCATACTTTTCGATTAATTCTGCTGCTTCATTTTGGTCGATATTTAATTCATTTGCTAACATCTTTTGACCTCTTTCGACTAACTTATTGTTAGATAACTGCATATCGACCATTTTATTACCTTTTATGCGTCCTAATTGAACCATTGTTGCAGTAGAAATCATGTTTAGTACTAGTTTTTGAGCTGTTCCTGCTTTCATTCTAGAACTTCCTGTTATAAATTCTGAACCGACAACTACTTCAATAGGAAATTGAGCAACATTTGCCAGTGGGCTATCTTTATTGCAGGTAATACAACCTGTAATAATATTGTTATCACTGCATTTTTCTAAAGCAGAAATTACATAAGGTGTTGTACCAGAGGCAGCAATACCTATAACTGCATCTTTGTCTGAAATTTTGTGTTCTTGTAAATCTAACCAACCCTGTGTTTTAGAGTCTTCTGCATTTTCTACAGCTTTTCTAATGGCAATGTCACCACCAGCAATAATACCAACTACAAGTTCATGAGAAACGCCAAAAGTTGGCGGGCATTCGGAAGCGTCTACAACGCCTAGTCTACCAGAAGTTCCAGCACCAATATAAAATAATCTACCTCCATTTTTAAGTTTTTTAATTATAGAATGGGTTAAGGCTTCTATTTGTGGCAAAGATTTTTCAACAGCTAAAGGCACTGTTTTATCTTCGTTATTTATGTTGCTTAACAATTCTTTTACAGACATCTTCTCTAGATGGTTGTACTTAGAATCTTGCTCTGTAGTTTTTATAAAAATCATCATCCAAAAATACTGTTTTTTTGCATGTTTGAATGATGATTTAAACTGAAGTTTTATTTTTTATCTATTAAGTCTATGTCGTAAGTATCTGTTTCAGAAATATGGAAGTAACCTAAAGGAAAATTAGATTCATTTGTTGTGTTTGTTATATTGCCTAATAAAGATGAAGGTGCAGATTGAAAAGGACCACCACCATTTGTACCACTTTGGTTTATTAAAACTCTAAAATAGGTGTAGTATTCTTTTGTAATACCAAATAACTTTATAGTTATGTTTTTAGGGAACTCAATATTTTCATCTTCATAATAATAAGAAAAATTATATTCAGATCCGTTAAAATACCTGTCTTCAATAATAACATAATTATAGGTGTCAATATTAAAAAGGTAATAATTTTCTACTGCTATATTGTCTGTAAATGAGATTTTTAGCTCAATTTGATCTTCAGAGAATAAGGTGTCGTCACCTTGTTGTATGTTGTCAATTTTTGTTGATTTTACTTTTGTCGCTTTACCTTTGTACGTTTCATTGTTATGAATTACTGTTAATTGATAGATGATATCATCTTCTGGAATGAAGGTGTTAATAGGTTTATAGTTACCATCTAAATCTCCATCAACAAAATTAATAACAGCGTTGTCAGATAAATTAGTTAAAAATACAATCGCATTTGTAACGACAGGTATTTCTTCTTCAAAATAATCTGCAGACAACCTTAACTTTACAACAGTATTTGCGGTTGCGGGAGTTTCATCAAATAAAACTTCAAAAGAAGCATCAATTACTAATTTGGGCTCAATTGTAGGCAAATCGACCTCCACTATTTTTTCGCAATTTGCGAAAAAGAGTAAAATTATAAACGGAAATATATATATCTTTTTCATAGTATTAAAAGTTGAAATTATAAGTTACAGAAGGAACAATACCAAAAATTGAGGTTTGAACGGCTTCATTTCTTAATGTTTCTTGATTTTGTCTAAATGCTAAAGAAGCTGCATTTTGTCTTCCATATAAATTATAAATACCAAAAACCCATTCTCCTTGCCATTTTCTGTTTTTATTTTTTTCTGGTGTTAAAGTTGCAGAAATATCTAACCTATGATAGGTTGGAAGTCTGTCTGCATTTCTTCTATTGTCGTCATAAATTGGCACATTTAAACCTTGCATTTCATATTGCCCAACAGGGTAATTTGTTGGTTGCCCTGTTTGAAAAATAAAATTAGAGTTGAATTTCCATTTCTCATTTAGTTTATAACTTGCATTGATAGAAAAGTCATGTGTTTTATCATAAGGTGTACTGTACCACTTGCTATTATTAATTCCTGGTTCATTTGTATTTCTACCTGCTGTTAATTGCTCTGAACGAGATAAGGTATAAGCAATCCATCCTTGAAAATCTCCTTCATTCTTTTTAAACAAAACTTCTAAACCATAAGCTCTTGCTTTTCCGTTTAAAATAACTGTTTCAATTTCATTGTTCGCAATTAGGTTTGCGCCATTTATATAGTCGATTCTATTCTGAATGTCTTTGTAGAAAGCTTCCGTTTCTAACGTATATTTTCCTTCTTTAAAAGACTTGAAATAACCAATGGCATATTGATCTAGTAATTGTGGTTTTATGTATTTACCACTTGGCGTCCAAACATCTAATGGAGTAGGAGATGCAGTGTTAGAAAGCAAGTGTAAATATTGAACCATTCTGTTGTAACTTGCTTTTATAGACGTATTATCATCTAAAGTGTAAGACATCGAAACCCTTGGTTCAAAATTATAAAAACTAGAAATTACATCGTTTCTTTTAAAATTTTCTACTCCTATTGCTTCAGCAGATTCGTATTTTTTAAATTCGTCATTATAAGTTACAGCTTGGTTGTTTTCGTAAACGTTTAATTCCTCTTGACCTAAACGAATAAAATTGCTAAAACGAACGCCATATTGTAGCCTTAAATCATCTGTGATTTTATGTTCTGCATCTATATAAGCAGCAAATTCATTGGCATATTTGTCAATTAATTTTTCTGCAACAATACCAGAATCTTCTCTATTTGGTATAATTTCTCCCGGGTTAAATTTGATGTAAATATTATTAACTCCGTAATTCAATTTTATTTTTTCACTTACATAATGGTTAAAATCATATTTAAGGTTGAAGTTGGTAATACCAGAGTCCCATTCAAAACCAACAAAATCTAGCGTCAATCCGTAGAAATAATCAGAATAAATTAAAGATAGATTTGAGAATAATTTGTCAGTAAAAAGATGATTCCAACGTAAATTACCCACCTTATTTCCATATGTATTTACAAAGTTATCACTAATTCCAAAAACATCTTTTCCAAAATAACCAGAAAAGAAGACACTATTCCTATCATTTATACGATAGTTGATCTTCATATTTAAATCATAAAAATACGCTGTATTATCATTGTCAAAAAGCGGCAAAAAGAGATGTGCATAAGAAGATCTACCACCTATTAAAAAAGAGATTTTTTCTTTTTTAATAGGGCCTTCAATTAATAATCTAGAAGAAACTAAACCAATACCGCCAGTAACATTAAAATCTTTACTGTTTCCTTCTTTTTGATAAATGTCTAATACAGAAGACAACCTTCCGCCGTATTTAGCAGGAATACCACCTTTGTATAATTTTACGTTTTTAATTACATCTGGATTAAATACAGAGAAAAAACCAAATAAATGAGAAGAATTAAAGACAATTGCTTCATCTAATAAAATTAAATTTTGATCTGCTGCACCACCTCTTACATTAAAACCAGAAGCACCTTCACCAGCACTTGTAACCCCTGGTAGAAGTATAAGTGATTTTATAATGTCGGCTTCTCCCAGAACCACTGGAATCTGTTTGATAGTGGATGACGTTAAATTATTAACGCTCATTTGTGGCGTTTTTAAATTCAGTATTTCAATATTACTTTCTATTATAATTTCATCTAAACTTTGTGATTCTTCTTCTAGCTTAAAGTTTTTTGATATTTTTTCTGAAAGTTCTAATGGTTCTATAATTGTGGTATAGCCTAAATAGCTAATCTGTAATTTATAATTTCCTTTGGGTATTGTAATCGAGTAAAAACCATATTCATTTGTGGTTGTACCAGAATTTAATTCAGGAATATAAATGGAAACCCCAATTAAAGTCTCATTATTAGAGTTGTCATAAACAGTTCCGCTAAGTGTAATTTTTTCTTGACTGAGCATTGGTAAACTCATCAAAAAAAAGAGTAGCAGCAATTTTTTTAAGTATAACATTTTTTGTTCAATTGTTAGTTAAATATCTTCAACAAAAATACGACTCTTAAGTGATATTAAAATGTTAAAATTAATTTTTTGAAAAGATTCTAGTTATATATAATATCATTTACTTCTATCTTTTTATTTTTAATGAAATCATACAATGTTAGTCTTCTTAATGTGTAGTAGTCTACCCAAAATTTCTCTAAAGAGTTTAAGTATTGTAAAACAGACCGGTCTTTTTCTTGAAGTGCTAAATTTAAATCTGTTATTGTTATTTTTCCTAAAATAAATCTCTTTTTCGTAATATCATACCTTCTAATAGCAATTTCTTGTGCTTTTCTAGAAGTTTCTAAAAAATTACGTTGATTTTTCCAATTCAAGACATGTAAGTAAATTTCTTGTTCAAACTCTTGTTCATCTTGCTCTATATTTGTGTTTACGAGCTCTTTATTTGCTTCCACCAGTTTTCTTCTAGATTTGGAAACACCCCAATCTAAAATTGGTATATTCAAAGAAACTTTTACTATTTGTTGTTGATTATAATCCATAAACAAATCATTAAAAACACTTCCTTGTTGCGATACGCCAAAATTAGCATCTAACCTAAGTTTTAATCTATTGTTCCCTTTTACTTGGGCAACTTCCTTTTCTGCTTGTAAACGTTTTCTTCTAAACTCTATAACAGCTTTTCTATTCGAGTTGGCTTCTTCTAATGCTTTTTCTACTGTAACAGTAAATATGGTTAACTCTTTAGGTATATTTAATAGTATATTTTCTGTTTCTAAAGCCAAATAACGAGATAAGTTTTGAGAACTTCTCTTCAAAGAAATTTCATTTGTTGTTACGTTGTTTTTAGAATTCAACACAGATAATTCGATCTGAAGTAAATCGTTTTCTGCAATTTTCCCCATTCTAAATCTTCCTTTAGCTATTTGAAATAATGTATCTTGATTTGATAAATTAGAAATCGCAATTTTTGTTTGCATTTGAGCTTTTAATAAAGCAAAATACTTTCTAGAAGTATTTAAAGAGATCTGTTCCATCCTTTCTATAAATTCTCGTTTTGCTTCTTCGTAAATTAAAGGTTCAATTTTTTTATTCCATTTAAATTCATTGTAAAATAAAGAATTTTGACTGTAATTTATTGAGAAAGGAATTACTGCAAATCTTTTACTGTTATCAGAAAAACGATCTATTCTTTCTAGTTGAGAACTAAATGATAATGTACCACCTGTAAAAGCAATATTTTGATCTAAAGACAATACACCTTCTAGTCTAGATTGGTTTGTTTTTACAAATATATCTTCTCCGTTATCATTTGTAAGTCTATTAATTGAATTTGAATAAGATGGTAAAGTAGCTTTTAATCCTAATTGAGGTAAAAAGCTGGCTTTATAATTTCTGTAACGCCAATAACTTGCTTGGTTTTGGTTTAACAATGTTTTATAATCTGGAGATTTTTCTTGCGCAATTGCAATTGCTTGTTCTAATGTAATCGCCTTTTTTACTTGTCCAAAATTGATTCCTGTTATAAGAAAGCAAAGTAATATAATAATTTTTTTCATAGTTTTATTCATGTCTAATAGCTTCTATAGGACTTTTGTTAGCAGCGGCTTTTGCAGGAGCAATTCCGAAAATTAAGCCAACAAGAGTGGCTACAAAAAAGGATAATAAGATGGAACTTAAAGATAAAATGGTTTCAATACCGGTAGTAATTTCGAGAATATAGGAGGCAAAAATACCTAAGAATATTCCTACAATTCCGCCACCAACACTTACTAAAACAGATTCTGTTAAGAATTGTAGAATTACATCTTCTTGTGTTGCCCCAATTGCTCTAATAATTCCAATTTCTTTGGTTCTCTCTAAAACGGATGCTAGCATAATATTCATAATTCCAATACCACCAATTAATAAAGAAATTCCTGCAATTATACTTAGTACAATATTAAATATTTGTTTGGTTTTTTGTTGTTGCTTTAACAATTGAATAGGAATAGAAATTTCAAAATCTAACATATCATTATGCCTTCTTTTTAACATTCTACTCAAAACATCTGCAGTTGCATTTAATTCTGTTGAATTATTAACTTGTACAACTAATTTGTCTATTTGATGATAATTACCTCTTGGGATTCTCTTCTTAGGGCCTTGTTGATTTCCGATCATAACAACTCCTCCACTAAAATCGATGGGCTCGTCACTAATAATTTTACGATCTTTATAACGAACTAAAAAAGTTTTTATAGGGATATAAACATCTTGGTTCATATCTCTAATACCTAAATTTTCTTGTGCATTTTCTGAAATAAATTTTTCTTCAATTACACCAATTACCTGTAGCCAAACATCTTTTACTTTAATATGTTTGCCAATAGCACTTTCTCCTGTAAATAATTTTTTTTCTATTTTTTTTCCTATAATACAAACAGGAAGTGAGTTTTCTGACTGTGCTTTAGAAAAGTTTTTACCACTTTCTATTGCAATGTTGGTCGTTGCAAAATAAGCTTTAGAAACACCAATTAGTTTTACAGAACTTTGTCTTCCTTTTTTAATTACATAGGTTTCTAAAACTATTTCTGGACTAACTGTTTTAACAGAAGGCACGTTTTTTCGGATGCTCATAACATCTAACATGTCTAAACCTTTAGAAAAACGTTTAGCAGATATCAGTCCATTATCATTTCCTTCTTCGTTTTCATTTTCTTTTTTATCAGGGATAGGAGTGATAACAATATTATTTACCCCAACTAATTCTAATTGTGCTAAAATTTCTTTTTCAGCACCATTACCAATAGCTAGCATTGTAATTACTGCTGCAACACCAAAAATAATTCCTAAAGATGTAAGCAGTGTTCTAATTTTATTGGCTAAAATGACACGAACAGCTTCACTAAAATTAGATTTTAGTTTTTCAATATAGATTTTGTCTAACATAAAAACTAATTTAATTTTGCTATTTGTTCTTTGTCATAACCCTCTGGTTTGTTTAAGTAAATAACATCGTTTTCTGCTAACCCGTCTGTAATTATTACAGAATCATTATTAGAATCGCCAATTTTTATTTCTTTTTTTATAATAGAAAATCCAGTTTTTTTATACACATACGTTATAGAATCTTTGGAGAAAATAGCTTCTAATGGAATACTTAAAACATCTTTTCTTTCGAAAGTTAGTATTTTGTTTGAAGTTGTCATTCCTGGTCTAATATTATCATTGGTGCCATTTAATTTTATCAAAACCTGAAAAACTTTAATATCAGAGCCTCTTTTCTTTTCACCAACATTTGCAACACTAGTCACAATTCCTTCCATTTCTATGTCAGGAAAGGCGTCAAATCCAATTTTTACAGGCAGTCCTTTTTTTACTTTTCTAATATCAACTTCATTTGCGTAGGTTTTAGATTCCATTTTAGTTAAATCTGGTAAACTTGCTATTGTAGTATTCCAAGGATTTATTGAAGAGCCAACTTTCTTTTTTGTACCATCCCAGTCTTTATCATAAGTAATCATTCCGTTACCATCAGAATAAATAGTAAAAGATTTTAATAAATCTAATAAGTCGTTTAGGTTTTTATTAATTTTAGATACAGAATTACCAACTTCGACCATTTTTGCATTGGCCTGCCTTTTTTTTATGGTATAGTTTTCTAGCTTTTCCTTTAAACCTCTTTCTGCTTTTTCTAAACTGATCTCTAATTTTTTTATAGTTGCAGGTGGTTCATATATAGATTGTTTTAATTCTAGTTTGGTTTCTTCCATGCTAAAACGTAAATCTCTAATATAATTTCTTTCTTCCTTAAGAGATAATGTAGTGTCTAATTGCTGTTGCGTGTATTTAGATTGTGATGTTTCTAAGTTTAAACGGGCATCAAGTATTTGTTCATTAACACTACTTGGGTCTAATCTACCAACGTAATCCCCTTTTTTTACAATGGTTCCTTCTGCAACTAGATCTTGTATCTTTAAGTTGTTTAGCCTAAACTTCCTAAGATTATCAGGGCCGTTAATTTTTTTAGAACTTGTAGATTGTGCTTCACCAGAAGTGATTACTTCACTTATAAAATCACCTTTTTTAACTTGTGATGTTAAGTAAATACTGCCATCTGAAGATGGGGTAAAATAACGATATCCTACATAGATTAACGTAAGTGTAAGAACACCTATAATAGCAATTTTTTTCTTTTTCATTTTCATTTAGTTTGGAAAAACCAAAGCTAAATAAAAAAGAGTGCTAGTTAGCACTCTTTATGTTAATGTTTTAGATAAATTAAATACTTTCTAAAATAGTATTTAGTGTATTATTTGGTCTCATTGCAGCATCAGCTAAACTTTCGTTTGGTTGATAATAACCACCAATATTTACAGGGTTTCCTTGCGCTTTATTTAATTCTGAAACTATTTTTGCTTCATTAGCTTTTAACTCATCTGCTATTTTAGAAAAAGTGGCTTTTAATTCTGCATCTTTATCTTGATTAGCTAAACCTTCTGCCCAATACATTGCCAAGTATAAATGACTTCCTCTGTTGTCTAATTCTCCTGCCTTTCTAGAAGGAGATTTATCATTTTCTAAAAATTTATCTGTAGCATCATCTAACGTTTCAGCTAAGATTAAGGCTTTAGAATTATTTTTTGTAGTTCCTAAATGATCTAAAGAAACAGCTAATGCTAAAAACTCACCTAAAGAATCCCAACGTAAGTGGTTTTCTTCTAAGAATTGTTGCACATGTTTAGGAGCAGAACCTCCTGCACCAGTTTCAAACAAGCCACCACCGTTCATTAAAGGAACAATCGATAACATTTTTGCAGAAGTACCAACTTCTAATATTGGAAATAAATCTGTTAAGTAATCTCTTAAAACGTTACCAGAGACAGAGATAGTATCTTCTCCTTTTACAATTCTTTCTAAAGTGAATTCAGTTGCTTTTATTGGTGATAAAATTCTGATATCCAATCCAGAAGTATCATGTTCTGGTAAATATTTTTTTACTTTTTTAATAATCTCAGCATCATGTGCTCTATTTTTATCTAACCAGAAAACAGCTGGTGTTTCAGAAGCTCTTGCTCTTGTAACAGCTAATTTAATCCAATCTTGAATTGGTAAATCTTTCGCTTGACACATTCTCCAGATATCTCCAGATTCAACTGCATGTTCAAGTAAAGTCTTTCCATTGTTATCTAAAACGACAACTTTTCCGTCTTTAGCTATTTCAAAGGTTTTATCATGAGAACCATATTCTTCTGCTTTTTGTGCCATTAAACCAACGTTAGGAACCGTTCCCATGGTTGTAGGGTCGAATGCGCCGTGTTTTTTACAGAAATCGATAGTTGCAGAGTAGATTCCTGCATAAGAACTATCAGGAATAATTGCTTTTGTGTCTTGTAATTTTCCTTCAGAATTATACATTTGCCCAGAAGTTCTTATCATAGCTGGCATAGAAGCATCTATAATTACGTCTGATGGTACATGTAAATTAGTAATTCCTCTATCTGAATTTACCATTGCTAATTCTGGTCCATGATCTAAAGCATATCTTATTTCATTTCTTATTTCATCACGCTTTTCTTTTGGTAATTCACTCAGTTTACTAAGAAGATTTCCTAAACCATTATTTACATCTGCACCAATTTTCTTAAAGGTTTTTCCATGTTTTTTAAATAAATCGTCAAAAAACACACGAACTGCGTGACCAAAAATAATAGGATCACTTACTTTCATCATAGTTGCTTTCATGTGTAAAGAAAATAATACATTCTTATCTAAAGAATCTTCATATTGCTCTTCTAAAAAAGAAATTAATGCTTTTTTACTCATTATAGTAGCATCAATAATTTCACCTTCTAAAAGGTCCAATTTTTCTTTTAAAACTGTTTTAGTTCCATCTTCTGCAATATGAATAATACTTATAGAAGTTGCATTTTTTGTAGTTATAGATTTTTCGTTATTAGCAAAATCTCCTTCACTCATGGTTGCAACATGTGTTTTAGAATCTGCAGACCAAGCCCCCATAGAATGTGGGTTTTTACGTGCATAATTCTTTATTGCTTTTGGTGCTCTTCTGTCTGAATTTCCTTCACGTAAAACAGGGTTTACAGCAGAACCTTTCACTTTATTATACAACGCTAAAATAGCTTTGTCTTCGTCTGTTTCTGTTTCTTCAGGGTAGTTTGGAAGTGCATAACCTTTTTCTTGTAATTCTGTAATAGCCTCTTTTAATTGAGGTACAGAGGCACTAATGTTTGGTAATTTTATAATATTTGCATCTGGGTGTTTTGCTAAATCCCCTAATACAGCTAAAGCATCTTCTACCTTTTGATCTTCATTTAAATACTCAGAAAAATTTGCTAAAATTCTCGATGCAAGTGAAATATCTTTTACTTCTATTTCTATATTAGAGGTTTTGGTAAAAGCTTTTACAATTGGTAAAAAAGAACGGGTTGCTAAAGCGGGTGCTTCATCTGTTTTTGTATATATTATCTTAGCTGTTTTGCTCATGTAAATTGTATTTAAAGTTGTATATATAAAATTGCTTTCTCAGTAAAAAATAATTAATTAAGAAGGCGAACAAATTTAAGAATTTAAGTTGATATTTTTAGTGGTAAAATGCTTTTAATTAGTAGGTTTTGTTGCATTATTAACAATTTTTGAAATCGATTTCTTAGAAGTTAAAAATAAAAGCCATATCAAACAATTTCTTGTTGAGATATGGCTTATTTGAAATAATATTGAAACTACTTTGCATTGCTACAAAATAAATAAGAGTACACTTATATTTCTATCTCTAAAAAGAAATTATACCTAACTATTTCATTATCGAAACATACTTAATTCTAAAGAAGATTGTTGTTTTTTTAGAATTTTAGCAATGTTTCTATTGTTATAGATAAAAAATATTTTCTAAAAAAAAACTTTTTATAGCTATACATCTTTAGTTTTTTCTAAATAAACAATATATAAAGAACGTTACTTCATAAGTTTACTTTAATTTCTGTTAAGTATTTTAAATATTTAACAAGGTTAATCTATTTGTAAACTCTGTTATAAATATAGAATTGATTTGTAAGGGAAATTATTTTTTAACTAATTATTAATCAACACAATGTTAACTGTAGTTGTTAACATTTGTTCATTAAAAAAAGCGTTGTAATTAAACAACGCTTTTTAGTTTCTTTATAAATTGAAGAATTATCTTCTTTTTTCAGTAATTCTAGCTTTTTTACCAGTAAGACCTCTAAAGTAAAAGATTCTAGCTCTACGAACTTTACCTCTTTTGTTAACTTCAATTTTTTGAATAGAAGGTAAGTTTACAGGAAAAATTCTTTCTACACCTACAGTACCAGACATTTTTCTGATTGTAAATGTTTCAGAAGCTGCAATACCTCTTCTTTGGATAACTACACCTCTAAAAAACTGAGTACGTACTTTTTCCCCTTCCTTAATTTCGTAATAAACAGTGATTGTATCACCAGCACCAAATTCTGCAAATTCTTTTTTTGCTACAAATTCGTCTTGTACAAATTTTACTAAAGATTCCATATCTTTTAATTTAATTGATTTTTGTAAAACAACGTTCACGATATCTTCGTCAGAGGTTAATTTAGCGTTTGCAAAAGTAATGCTTTTTTTTTATTTGAAAATCTAAAGTAAGATTTATTTTGTGTTAATATTTCTTCGTTTTTAAATTAAGAAATTACTGTTTTACAGATAATTACCTTCTCAGAGTTTATGTTTTCTTAAAGATATATTCATATCTCCTTTTATAATTAGTCTTATTTTTCATTTTATTTATTTAAATATTTATAAAAAGAGTAAAGTACAATTTACCTGTGTTAAAGTAGTAGTAGACGTTCATTAATAAATACTCAACACTTATAAAATGGTTGTTTTGTTAAACCTTCTATTGCTGTTTATTTGTCGTGTTATTTTTTGTGAAACATTAAATATGATTGCTAACAAAATATAGATCATTAAAATAAATACCTTATTACAAGAGCAAAATGAGTTGTTCTTAAATTTAAATTATATGGAATTAATTACAAGTCTTAATAAAAAAACGAATAGAATAAACTTCAGTAGATTATTTAAAATAAGACACAATGCTTTGTCAATTTTAAAGGATATTAAAAAAGAAATTTTTATAATTTATAGTTCTTTTTTTTTCCTATCGTTAAGTTTTGTCTTGCTTTATAATAAGTTTTCTCTTCATTTAAGAATAAATCAGTTTCATACTTCCTTTTTAGATATTCTTTTTAAATATAGTACTTTCTTAGGAGATGGAGTTGTCTTTGCTGTTTTAGGAGTTGTTTTTTTATTTATTAAAAGAAAGATGTTTTTAGTGTTTCTAGTAAGTGGTGTTTTAACACTGTTGGTTACACACTTTTTTAAAAAAATAATTTTTAAAGGAATATTAAGACCTGCAGGTGCTTTAGGTGAAGAGAACTTGTACTTAATTGATGGAGTTAAAATGGCAATGGTAAATTCTTTTCCTTCTGGACATACAATAACAACATTTGCAGTTTTTACTATTTTATGCCTTTATTTTACTAAAAGCAAATCTCAATATCTTTGGGTTTCTTTAGCTATAATTGCAGGGTTTTCTAGAGTATATCTATCTCAACATTTTCTTATAGATATTTTAGTAGGATCTTTTATTGGTATCTTAATAGGTGTAGTTAGTATGTCTTTTTTTTTTAAACCCAAAAAGATTCATTAATGCAAATATCTTATGGTAAGGCCACCTATATTTTAATAGCAATAAGTATAATTGTTCGTTTATTTTTAGGAAATCAATTAGAATTTGGTAATGATGAAGTGTATTATTGGCTGTATGCAAAATACCCGGATATTAGTCATTTTGATCACCCAGCAATGGTTGGACTTTTTATTCAGTTTTTCACATTAGATCTTTTTTTTGACTCTGAACTAGCAATTCGATTAGCTGCAATTATTCCTGCAAGTATTTCTATGTATGTGGTTTTTCTAATAGGGCAATATATTAAGGACGATTTTGTAGGTTTTATAAGTGTGTTGCTTTTTAATATTAGTATTTATGCTTTCATTATTTCTGGCACATTTATTTTACCAGATGCGCCAATGGTTTTGTTTTGGTTGTTGAGTTTTTATTTTTTGATACAAGTAATTCCCGAACCGCCCCAAAAAAAAAATACATTAAAACTGCTTTTGGGTTTTTTATCTATTGGTTTGGCTATTTATTCTAAATATCAATCTGTATTTTTACTTTTAGGAGTTGTTTTGTATGTATTGTTTTTTAATAGGTGTTGGTTAAAGAAATGGAAGTTTTACATTGCTTTTGTTTTTCCGATATTAGCTATAGGTGTTATTATTTATTGGAATTATCAAAACGATTTTATCAGTTACAAGTTTCATAATAATAGAGTTTCATTGTTAAGTCTGTCATTTAATAAGGATTCTTTTCTGAGAGAAATTTTAGGGCAATTCGTTTATAACAATCCGTATATTTTTGTTTCTATTGTTTTAATGATGATTGCACTTATTAAAAAGAAGTTTCTTTTTGATAAAAAAATGATAAGCTTCTTTTTATTGTTCTCATTGCCATTAATAGCAACAACTACCTACTTGTCTTTTTCTAGAAATACTTTGCCTCATTGGTCTGGTATTTCTTACGTAACTTTAATTCCGTTATTAGCGGTCTACGTTTCAACAAAGAAAAATATAAGTAGAAAATTAATAATTGGATTTACTTTTTTAACTGTTTTATTAAGTTTTATAAGCTTAGAAATTAATAATGGATGGTTCTTGCCTACACAAGAATCAGATAAAAATGAAACCTTAGGTAGAAAAGATGCGTTAATGGATATGTATGGTTGGCAACAAGCATCTAAAAAGATAACAAAAATATTAACAGAAAACGAACTGACACATTTGCCGATAATTTCTGATAATTGGTATCCAGCAGCTCATATAGATTATTATTTTGCGAGACCCAATAATATGTTGGTTTATGGAGTAGGTGAGCTGTCAAAAATCCATAAGTACTATTGGATTAATAAAGAAAATCCTAAATTAAATAATAAGGAAGTCTTATATATTACAGATAGCAGAAATTATAGAGATCCAAAGGAAGTTTATAGCAAACTTTTTAATGAATTTAATTTAATTGAAACCATACCGATTATTAGAAACAAAAAAACGGTTAAATATATTTTTATTTATCAGTTGATAAAATAGTAGCCCTGTAATCCTCGCAATAAAAGACCCAGAATTTCCGACGCTCTTTACCATTTATTTTAATGATAATGGGTGTTAATTCAGTTACATTTTTAAAGTGAGAACTTAATAAAGAGTCAATTTCGCCTAACTTCTCTTTGTTTTTAAAACGTTTATCAGAATCTATAAAAAGTGCATTCTTGCCTCTTAAGGTTGCTAAATTATCGCCTAAATAATCAAAATGTAACGCAGGCAAACCAATAATGTTTTGTGCATACACTTTGTCATCCATAAAAAAATTTAAGCAAGCAGCTGTTTTATAGCTATCATTAGAAAAGATAAAAGTGTCTGTATATTTCTCTTGTAATTTCTCTGTTTCTAAAGCCAATTCTTTCCAACCAACCCAAGTATCATCACTTTTAATTGGCACTAAATAAAACAAGATTTGCAAGCTTACAAGTACATGAAATACTATAGATAAGATAAGTTGAATTTTTAATAATTTCTTGTTGATAAACATTCCTGCTAAAATAATACCTGTAATATAAGAAGGCATCATCCAATTCAATTTTACCCAATAAATAGGGGTAATAAGAAAGAAGCCAACAAAAGTAGGTGCAAAAAAAGCTAATAGAAACAACGTTTTAGAACTTGGAAGCTTAAATTTTAACAAAGCTCTTTTTAAATATTTAAAAGTGAAGGTAATAATCACTAAAAATAAAACGGGCAATAATAAAAACATTTGATGGCCAATTGCGCCAAAGAAATTTTCAGGAGAAATTTTAAACTCTGAAATAGAACTTGTTCTTTCGGAAGATTGAAAAGCAAACGAAGCAAATTCATTTTGATAATTCCAATACCAAACAGGGTATGTTACTGCTACAGAAGTTATAATGGAAAACCATACCCATGGAGATAGCAATAACTTTCTGTATTTATTTGAAAAAACCAGAAATAAAATTAAACCAATTTGTAATAATAACGCTGTGTATTTACTATTAAAGGCGAGTCCCATTGCAATTCCGCCTAAAATGAAGAACCATTTCTTTTCTTCGAAAATAGCTTTGTAGAGAAATATTAAACTCAAGGTCCAGAACAGTAAAAGTGGTACGTCTGGTGTAGAATTAAAAGATAAAATAGAAATAAATATGGTAGAAGCCAGTAAAACAAAAGCTCTTTGTAGTTTTTGTTTTGATAGAAAATAGGAAGCTAACTTGTAAAAACTAAGAATTGTAAGTGAGGTAATAAAAAAATCTGCAAACTTTACAACAAATATTGAAGTGCCAAAAACGTCCGTAAAAAAACGTAATATATACCCAATCATTCCTGGATGATCAAAATACGAAAGCGATAAATTTTGTCCGTATAAATAATAATACGCATCTTGAGGCATTAAGCCCATAAAAGGTAGTAAAAGTAGCCTAAATATTTGAAAACCTAAAACCCAAGAAATGGCTTTGTTGTTTTTTATAAAAGTTTTTATTGTGTCCAAAATGAATCGTTTAATGCTTCCTATTAAAAACCTTTAAGAGGTTTCATCTAATAAATCTGGTCTTATTTGTTGTGTTCTTTCGTAGGCTTTATCACTTCTCCAATCATCAATTTTTGGAAAGTTACCCGATAATAATATTTCAGGAACTTTCGTTCCTTCAAAATCTGAAGGTCTTGTGTATACTGGTGGCGATAATAAATTATCTTGAAAAGAATCTGTAAGCGCAGATTGTTCATCTCCAATAACACCAGGAATTAAACGCACAACAGCATCAACCAATACGGCTGCTGCCAATTCCCCACCTGTTAAAACATAATCTCCAATAGAAATTTCTTTGGTAATAAATAGTTCTCTAATTCTGTGATCTACACCTTTATAATGCCCTGTTAAAATCAGAATATTTTCTTTTAAAGAAAGTGTGTTTGCAGTAGATTGGTTTAGTGTTTTTGCATCTGGAGTCATATAAATAACTTCATCATAATCACGTTCAGATTGTAGTTTTCTAATACAATTTGCAATGGGCTCTATCATCATAACCATGCCTGCACCACCACCAAACTGTGTGTCGTCTATTTGCTTGTAATTACCTAAACCATAGGCGCGCAAATCGTGAATTATAATTTCTGCCAAACCTTTTTCTTTTGCCCGCTTGATAATTGAATGGTTAAACGGACTTTCTAATAAATCTGGGGCTACTGAAATAATATCTATTCGCATTTTAAAAGTGTAATTTTTGTTTAGTCTTTAATACGTTTTTTGAGAAAATTCGCGAACGATTTTGTATGTAATTTATTAAGCTATTTAAGCACGTAATTTAGTAAATAAAACCCGAATATAAAATCTTAGAAAATTTTAGTAATTAGGAAATAATGAACGAATTATTTTACAAGTGTTTGCATGCTGTTTTTTATTTGTTCGGTTCAATATGAATTAGTACATGTCCTAAACTTGGTATTTTTAATCGTAAATAATCTTTTAATTTGTGAGAGATATCATGTCCTGCTTTTACAGAAATTTCACTGTTAACAATGGCGTGTAAATCTACGTGGAATTTCATTCCAGATTTTCTAATAAAACATTTTTCTGTTCCTAAAACACCTTTTACTTGTGCAGATTTTGTTCTAATTTCAACGATTAAATCATCATATAATTGTTCATCCATTACTTCACCTAAAGCTGGTCTTAAAATTAAGTAACTATTATATAATATAAAAGTAGAGGCAAATAAGGCAGCCCAATCATCGGCAGTTTCATAACCTTTTCCAAAAACAATTGCAATTAAAATACCTATAAAAGCCATTACAGACGTTATTGCATCACTTCTATGATGCCATGCATCTGCTTTAAGTGAAGAACTATTTGTTTGTTTACTTTTTTTCATAACAATTTGAAAAGAAATTTCTTTCCAAATTATTATTAAACCAAGTACAATTAATGTCCAAGGTTTAGGAATTTTGTGAGGTATTTGTATGTTTTGAATACTTTCATAAGCGATAATTGTGGCAGAAAAAACAAGAAAAGCAACCACGCCAAATGTAATTAATGGTTCAATTTTTCCATGTCCGTATGGGTGATTTTCATCTGCTGGTCGTTTGGCATATTTAAAACCTAATAAAACTAAAAATGAGGCGAAAATGTCTGTTGTAGATTCTATTGCATCAGCAATTAAAGCGTAAGAATTACCAAAGAATCCTGCAAAGCCTTTTATTAAAGCTAAAGCAGTGTTTCCAATAATACTGAAATAAGTTGTTCGTATTGCAGTTTGTTCGTTGGTCATTCCCTTTTTTTAAAGTCGCAAATAATATTTATAAAGATATTTGTTAATTAATTAAAAAACTTTTTAGTACATCGAAAAATTATTCCTCTACACTTAAATGAAACAAAGCATCCCCTTTATTTACAATAGGAGTTTTGTTAATACAGAAAATATGACAATTAAAAGGAGCGTACACTTTTTTATTAAACTCACCAAAAGGATCTTGAATAACCCCTAAAATTTCTTTCTTTTTTACAAAACTTCCGTTTGCAACTCTAATTTTAAACATTCCAGAATCAGATGCTCTTAACCATTTTGCTTTGTGTACAAAAACAGGAGTAGCTCTAACCGTAATTTCTCCTTCAATAAGCCCTAATCGGATTAGCACATTTTTTGTTCCGTTTACGCCTTCATTAATAATTGTAGGGTTTAGTTCTTTCGATTTTCCACCTTCAAAAAGTAAAACAGTTTTACCCATTTTATGCAAGGTGTCTCTTAACGATTTGGTAATGTTTTCAGAAAAAACAATCATTGGTGGGTTAAAAACTTTTGCTAATTCCAATGCTTTTTCATCATCTTTACTACACCTAATTTGTGCAATATTATCACGTTCGCCACCACCTGTGTGAAAATCGATTACATAATCTACAAAAGGTGCAATTTCTTTTGTAAACTGATATGCAAATTGACTTGCCAAAGAACCGCTTACGGTTCCTGGAAACATTCTATTTAAATCACGTCCGTCAGGAAATTCTCTAGTCTGAATTAAATACCCAAAAATATTAAAAACAGGAATACAAATAATGGTTCCGCTTTTTGGTTTATTTAATTTTAAACTAATTATTTCTCTAATAATTCCAACACCATTTGTTTCGTCTCCATGTATACCCGCTAGTAATAAAACTACGGGGCCAGGGTTGGTAGAGCGCTCTATTATTATAGGAACCTTTACTGTTGTTCTTGTATGTAGTTTTGCAACTTCTAAATCTAAAACAGTACGTTTTCCTTCAGGAATTTCTTTTCCTAAAAGGATAAAAGGTTTATTCGACATTTAATTCTAAATAACGTATAATTTCTTTTGCAATATTTTTCTTAGTAGCAATTTCTATTCCTTCTAAACCAGGAGAAGAATTTACTTCTAAAACCAATGGTCCTTTAGAAGATTGTAACATGTCTACACCGGCAACTCCTAATCCCATTGCTTTGGTAGCTTTTAACGCTGTTCTTTCTTCTTCATCTGTTAATTCAATAACATTTGCGTTTCCACCTCTGTGTAAATTAGAACGAAATTCACCTTCTTTTCCTTGACGCTTCATGGCACCAATTACTTTACCATCAACTACAAACGCTCTAATATCTGCACCTCCAGCTTCTTTAATAAATTCTTGTGCAATTACTCTTGCACCTAAACCATTAAAAGCCTCTAGAACAGAAGTAGCTGCATTTTGTGTTTCTGCTAAAACAACACCCAAACCTTGTGTTCCTTCTAATAATTTTAAAACTAAAGGAGTTCCGCCAACAGACTCTATAACGTGTTCTACGTCTTTTGTATAGTTGGTGAAAACTGTTTTTGGTAAACCAACACCAGCTCTCGCTAAAATTTGTAAACTGCTCAATTTATCTCTAGATCTAACCAAGCCAATGGAAGAAACGGCGGTAAAAACTTTCATCATTTCGAATTGTCTAATCACTGCTGTACCGTAAAAAGTTACAGAAGCACCAATTCTTGGAATAATTGCATCTATATTCTCTAAATATTCACCTTTGTAAAATATTTTCGGAGCTTTCTTTTCAATCTCAATATTACACTTTAGGTGATCTACAACCATTACTTCATGCCCTCTTTTTTCTGCGGCTTCAACTAATCTTCTTGTAGAGTACAATTTAGCATTTCTAGATAAAATTACAATTCTCATTTATTTTGTGTTTTTTAATTTGTGAGATAGATTTTTCATAGTAGTATCTATCACGAATTTTTTATTTAAAAATTTTCTTCCTAGTAATATAGGAAATTTCATGTCTTTTCGTTCGCTTAAGGTAAGGTAAATTGGAAAAGTTTGGTTAAAAATGAATATTTCTGTATGAATCATAAAGCGCTTTTCAGAAATACCATTAGAACTTTTTACAATCTTTGATGCGTAATTTTTAGACGTAAACTCTTTATTATTATAAAAAGGATGTTCCGGGTCTAACAGCGTAAACTGAATTATTGAAGCACCGTCTACAGTAATTTCACTAATATTTGAACAATGTATAGAAGAAGTATACGCACCAGAATCTACCTTTAGATCAATCTCATAAAGTGATAACTCTGGGAAGTCTGCTTTGTCTGAACGACCAATGGTAATTTTCATTTTTATTCTTAATAAGTTTGTAAAATTACTAATAGTTATTTAAATTTTTGACAAAATGAATTAATTTAATCAATTACAAGGCATTTAAAATATAATATCTCTTTTTACAACTTTTGTTACGTTAAATAATATTTACATTTCAACAATAATACCGTCCTAAAAGGATTTTTTTTCTTGTTATTATAGTACTGTTTATTGTTGTTTTATATTGATATCGACTGATCTTTTTTTGATTAATTTAGGTAGCTTAAAAATATTTTTAGTCGTTTAGAAAGCTAAAGGTATATCTAACTAGTTTTATATAAATTTACATTGTTTTTCTTTTTTTTGAGATAGTTTATGTTTTACGTTTAGATGAACTTCTATTGATTTTTTTATTGTATTTTCACAAGTAACTATCATTAAATATAGATTTTTAGTCAACCTATTTCAGTAAAGTATAGTTTTATACGAGCAGTTAGCGAAGTTAACCGAATTTAAGTATAGAAACAAACGATACTATTTATTAGAGAAGATTACAATTGTGCAATTGCAGCTTCTGCACAGCGTTCACCATCCATGGCAGCAGAAACAATACCGCCAGCATAACCACCACCTTCGCCACAAGGAAATAAACCTTCTATTTCTGTGTGTTCTAAACTTTCTTTTCTAGGGATATTTACGGGGGATGAAGTTCTAGATTCGACACCAATAATATTTGCTTCATTGGTATAGTAACCGTGCATTTTACTACCAAATGCAACAAAACCTTTTCGCAATCTGCTACCAATAATTTTAGGTAAAAGGGAGTGAAGTGGAGCCGATTTTAACCCTGGTTGGTACGAACAATCGTTAAGTTCGGGCGATAGTTTACCATCAACAAAATCTACCAATCTTTGTGCAGGTGCAGTTTGTGTTCTTCCACCAGCCAAAAAAGCAATTTTTTCTAAATCTTTCTGAAACTCTAACCCTCTTAATTCTCCAAAATGTTCGTATTTTTTGAAATCTTTATCAATATCTAATTCAACAACAATTCCTGAATTTGCAAACTTGTTATTTCTTCTACTTGGCGACATTCCGTTTACAACAACTTCTCCATTAGCTGTAGCTGCAGGTACAATAAAGCCACCAGGACACATACAAAAAGAATATACGCCTCTGTTGTTTACTTGTTGTACTAAACTATAAGCCGCAGCGGGTAAAAGTTCGTCTCTTTCACCAGAACAGTGATACTGAATTTGATCTATTATCTCTTGCGGATGTTCTACACGAACGCCCATTGCAAAAGACTTTGCTTTAATTCGTATTTCTTTTTTATGCAATAACTCATAAATGTCTCTAGCAGAATGTCCGGTTGCTAAAATTACAGAATTTACGGTTATTTCTTCTCCGTTTAAAAGTTGAAGTGCTTGTAATTTATTGTTTTTAATTACAAAGTCGGTAACTCTTGTTTCAAAACGAATTTCGCCACCAAACTTTAAAATGTTTTCTCGAATATTCTCGATAATTTTTGGCAGTTTATTTGTCCCAATATGTGGGTGTGCATCTACTAAAATTTGCTCGGTTGCACCATGATAAACTAGATTTTCGAAGATTCTTCTAACGTCTCCACGTTTTAAAGAACGGGTGTATAATTTTCCGTCAGAATAGGTTCCGGCGCCACCTTCACCAAAACAATAGTTAGAATCTTCGTTTACAATATGATCTTGATTTATAGCTTTTAAATCTCGCCTTCTATCTTGTACATTTTTTCCGCGCTCTAAAACAACAGGTTTGTAACCTAATTCGATACAACGCAATGCAGCATACATTCCTGCAGGACCAAAACCAATAATATGAATTTCTTTAGCATTAGAAACATCTTTGTATTCAAAAGTATAATCAGATTTTTCTGGAACCTGTTCATTGATATAAACAGCTACTTTATAATTAAAGATGACGTCTTTTTTACGAGCATCAATCGATTTACGCAAGACTTTTACTGCGGAAATCTCACTTTTATCTACGCCTAATTGTTTAGAAGCTTTGTATAACAGCGTATCTCCTTTTCTTTCTTCTATTAAATTTACACGAAGTTGAATTTCTTTAACCATGTTGCAAAAGTAATTAAATTATGATTGATTTTGGTAGCGAAATTTAGAGGTTTTTTTAAAGGAATTTGCTACCGTGTAAACTGATATAAAATCGTTTCAATGTTTTAACAGATCAGTCTACAAAGATCTTTTATTTTAAAGTATATTTTTATTGGTTAGGTTGTTTCTATAAATTTATGATAGTAATAATTTGCAGCAGTTAAATCTTCTAGAGCATGTCCCACAGATTTAAAAACGGTGATTTCTTTCGCATTTAATCTTCCTTTTTTGGTGTTGGAACAAAGTTCGAATAAATCAGCTTTTATGTCGGTTTCTTTAAGAATTCCTTCTTTTAACGGAATTACAATATCTCCACTTTCTTTTAATCCACCTTGATACGTGTCTACAAAAACAGTTCCTTTTAAAATCGTTTCATTATCAGCTTCTCTTGTATCTGTCTTATAGGAACCAACCAAATCTACATGTTGTCCTGGTTTTAAATAGGTGCCTAAGATTAAAGGTGTTTTAGTTAAGGTAGCAGAGGAAATAATGGCTACTTCAGAAATTTTTTCTTCAATAGTTTTAATCGCAGTAATTGTAAAGCTTTCATTAGATAACTCCTCACAAATAGCTTGTGCTTTTTTATAATTTCTTCCCCAAATAAAAACATTTTTAATCGGTCTAACGGAAGCGTGCGCTTTAATAAGGTTTGTAGACAATGCGCCAGTACCAATCATTAATAGAGAATTTGCGTCTTTTCTAGATAAGAAAGAAGAAGCTAAGGCAGAAGCTGCGGCTGTGCGTTTTACAGTTAGACTTTTTGCGTCTAAAATGGCTTTTAAAGTTCCGTTAATGGCGTCAAAATAAATATAGGTACCATTAATTGATGGTAAATTAAATTGACTGTTTTCTGGACTTACGGTTACTACTTTTACACCTGCATCTTTTCCAGAATTCCAGGCGGGCATTAATAATAATGTAGAGTCTGTATTTGTTGTAGGGTTTGGAAAATCGTGATGGTGTCTCATTGGAACGATCACATTTTTATCAGAGAAGTTTTCTTGTAATTTTTGAACTAATTCTGTAAAAACAGTGTTTTTTTCAATAAATTGAGTGTCGATTTGAACAAGTGGATTCATCTTTTAATTTTTTTATATGTTACGTGTATTAGATAGAAATTCTATTTTTTATTCTTTGAAACAAATTAAACCAATTCGCACTTTATCATTCGGTCATTTCCGAATAGGTCATTTTTTAATTCAATATTGATAAATCCTTTTTCTCTGAGCATTGCAACCGTTTCTTTTCCTAAATATTGATTGATTTCAAAAAATAACAATCCATTTTTAGATAGCTGTTGTTTTGCTAAATCTGCTATTTTATTGTAGAATAATAACGGATTTTCATCAGTTACAAATAATGCCAAATGAGGTTCATTTTCGAGTACATTCTTTCTAATTGCTACTTTTTCTAATTCTCTAACATAAGGAGGATTAGAAACGATAATGTCAAATTGTTGAGGTAATTTATTTACTTCTAAAATATTCATTTCAATAAAATCAACTTCAATTTTATTTAAAAGGGCATTTTGTTTCGCAATTTTTAAAGCTTCCGAAGAAATATCAATAGCAGAAATTTTTACATTATGTAAGTTTTTTGCCAAAGAAATAGGAATGCAGCCTGTTCCTGTACCAATATCTAAAATAGTGAGTGTTTTATCTTCATTTTTGGTTCTTAATTCTGATGTTTCTAAAAGAATCCATTCAACCAATTCTTCGGTTTCTGCTCTCGGAATTAAGGTATTTCTGTTAACTATAAAAGGCAAACCGTAAAATTCTGTATTTCCTAAGATATACTGTATTGGCTCTTCTTTTTGTAATCTTTTAAGAATGTTTTTTAAGTCTGTTAAATTTTTATCAGTAATTAAAAAATCTGGTTTTAGAACCGTATCAATTCTTTGTAGATTCAGTTTTTCTTCCATTAAAATAAAGAAAAAGCTGTCGATCTCTGTTTTTGGATAGGTTTCTGAAAGTGCTTCTGAAAAATAATTTTTAAAATCTTTAAGAGTCATAATTTTTATAATAACGGACTTAAGAAACGTGCTAAACGCTCTAATGTTTTCTGTTTGAAGCTTCTTTTTCTAAACTCTTCAAACCTTATTTTAGATGCTTTTGCTACGCGTTCATCAAATTCTTTTCTTAATTCTAGTGTAATATCCTCATCAAAAATTAAAGCATTTAATTCATAATTGTGCTCAAAACTTCTACAATCAAAATTAGTTGAACCAACAGATGAGATTTCATCATCAATAAAAATAACTTTAGAATGCGAAAAATCGTCCCGTAAATAAATCGTAACTCCAGCTTTAATTAAATCTTCAAAATAAGAATACATGCTATATTTTGCCATTTTGGAATCTCCTACTTTAGGCAATAATAAGGTAACATTTATTCCACTTAAAGCAGCCATCTTAAATGCTTCTAAAATAGAAAAGGTTGGTATAAAATAAGGATTTAGAACACAAATACTTTTTTCTGCAGAATTAATTAAGCTTAAATATTGTTGCATAACTATCGATTGCTCATAATCTGGCCCGCCAGAAACAATTTGCAATCTCGATTTCCCTTCGCAAGAAAATGATTTGGTAAATCTTTCATCTTCACTTAAATCTTGTTCTGTGGCGTAATAAAAGTCTTTTAAAAAAGATTTGTGTAAACTGGTTACTGCACAACCTTCAATTTGTAAATGCGTGTCTTGCCAAATGCCTAGAAATTCATCATCTATATATTGGTCAGAAATATTTACACCACCAGTAAAGCCAATTTTATTATCAATAACACATACTTTTCTATGGTTTCTATGATTTAAAGAAAAAAGAAACTTCCCATATTCCCATGGTGTTTCCGGGTAAATTTCTGCACCCATCTTTTTCAATTTTTCTTTTGTAGATTTTTTTAGAGAAGAACTTCCAAACCCATCATATAAAATTCTAACGCTTACATTTTCTTTTCTCTTTTTCTCTATTTCATCAATAATGCTGTTTAAAACCTTGCCATCTTCAAATATGTAATATTGAAGGTGAATAAAGTTTTCTGCTTTTTTAATGGCCTCTATAATTGCATTAAAAGCCTCTTTACCATTTTTTAAAAGCTTAATATTATTTCCCTCATCTAAAGGAATATTAGTGGTTCTAAAAATAAGGTCTGATATTTTTTTAGCTTTTATAGAAGTTAATTTTTCTGAATGATTATTATTTATTGTCTCGAAAGATTTTTTAATATAATTTTTCCTGCGCTTGGCTTCTTTTAGTTCTAGAAATTTTAATTTTCTTCTGTTAATACCAAAAATCGCATATGCAATAACACCTAAAAAAGGAAAAAACAGTGTAATAAGAATCCAACTCAAAGATTTTGAAGGCTTAATACCAAAATACAAGATATTGTAAAATGCCCAACTGAATAAAATAAAATGTAGTATTAAAAGGATGTAGTATGACAAAATATTGGTTTTAAATTTTTTTAAGCATCCAAACGTTACAAGAATAATGACCTGTATTTCCCATTGGTTTGTCTAAATTAACGAAACCATTTTTTTTGTATAATTTTCTAGCAGCCTCCATGTATGGCATGGTTTCTAGGTAGCAGTTTTCAAAACCAAACTCTTTTGCTTTTTCTAAACATTTAGAAATTAAACTTGTTCCTAAGCCTTTTCCTCTTGCAATTGGTAAGAAATACATTTTTTGAAGTTCACAAATATTCGCTTCGCAGTTGTCTAATTTGGCAATTCCTGCACCACCAATAACTTTGTTATTATGTTCAACCACAAAATAGGCAACTTTTTCTTTTTGGTAGGTTTCAAACATAAGGTCTGTAGCCTTATCTTCATAAGCTGTTCCTGTTTTAGGTGCACCCATTTCTAAAATTACACTTCTAATTACTTTAGAGAGTTCTATATTATCTGTGGACTTTATTTCTCTTATAATAAAATTTTCGCTTGTCATTTATTACCGTATTTTTGCAGGAGCAAGTTACCTAAATTTTAATTTTTTTTGATGAAAAACACATTATTTTTTTCGGTTTTAGTTTTATTAATATCGAGTTGTTCTGTTCAAAAAGAGCCTATTTTTATTAAGGTAGATAATGTGAAGGTACTAAGTTTTGAATCTGATACGATAAAGTTAAAAGCAGATGCTTTTTTTGAAAACCCGAATGATGTTGGTGGTAAAATTACTACAGATGACATAAAAATACTAGTAAATGGGGCAGAAGTAGCACAAGTTTTTTCAGATGAATTTAAAGTGCCTGCAAGAAATGAATTTTCGATTCCTTTAATTGCGTACATTCCCACAAAAAACATTTTAAATTCAAATAAAAAAGGAGCTTTAGGAAGTTTGCTAAATTCTTTGATTACCAATAAAGTAAAAATTCAAATTAAGGGGAATTTAGAATATATTGTTTTTGGTTTTAAAAGAGATTTTTTAATTGATAAAACACAGGAAATAAAATTTAAAATTTAAGATATCAATAACGAATTTTACATAAAACGTTGCTTGCAGATTGCTAAAAACGGATTAGGAACAACGCGTCCGAATCCTTCGGTTGGCGCTGTTATTGTGCATCAAAATAAAATTATAGGAGAAGGTTTTACGTCGCCTTTTGGTGGGAATCATGCAGAGGTAAATGCAATTAATTCTGTAAAAAATAAAGCGCTATTAAAAAAAGCAACTATTTACGTTACACTAGAGCCTTGTAGTCACTTTGGTAAAACACCACCTTGTGCAGATTTAATTGTAAAACACCAATTAAAACAAGTGGTAATTGGTTGTCTAGATTCTAATAGTTTGGTTGCTGGTAAAGGAATTGAACGTTTAATAAAGGCAAAAATTCAAGTAGTAGTTGGTGTTTTAGAAGATGAATGCAGAACACATCACAAACGTTTTTTTACGGTTCAAGAAAAAAAGCGTCCGTATATAATTTTAAAATGGGCAGAAACCAAAGACGGATTTGTTGCACCAAAATCAAAAAATGAAAACAAACCTGTTTTTATCTCTAACAAATATTCGCAACAACTAGTACATAAATTACGAAGCAAAGAGCATGCGATTTTAGTAGGCACACATACTGTTTTGGTAGATAATCCTAAATTGAATGTTCGAAGTTGGTTTGGAGAAAACCCTATTAGAATTGCTTTAGATCGTACTTTACGAATTCCTAAAAATGCAAATATTTTAGACGGAACTGTAAAGACAATTGTTTTAACAGATAAAAAAAATAAGAATAAAGAATCAAGAGAAAATTTAATTTTTGAAGAAATTGATTTTTCTAAAAAAGTTGCGTCACAAATTTGTTCAGTTCTTTATAAAAATAATATTCAATCTTTAATTGTAGAAGGAGGTACACAAACATTACAAACTTTTATTGATGAAAATTTATGGGATGAAGCCCTAGTTTTTGTAGGAGAAAATAATTTTAGAGACGGAACAAAGTCTCCAAAAATTAAAAAGAAATTTACGCAAGAAAACATCGAGAATGATGTTTTAAAAACATACAAAAATGATTAAAAACATTGTTTTCGATTTTGGAGATATTTTTATCAACTTAGACAAAAAACGATTTGCAGAAGAATTGCAGAAATTAGGTGTTTTTCAAGAGTCTGAAGAAATGCTACCTATTTTACATGAATATGAAAAAGGACTGGTTTCTACAAAAGATTTTATAATTTTTTTTGAAGGTAAACTAAATATTCCTTCAGAAAAATTAATAGCAGCATGGAATTCTATTTTGTTAGATTTTCCAGAAAAACGTTTAAAATTTATTCAAGACTTAGCAGAAAGTAAAAAATACCGACTTTTTTTATTAAGTAATACGAATGATTTGCACATTTCTTGGATAAAAAACGATTGGGGAATGGAGCTGTTTGATGCTTTTAAAGTCTGTTTCGAGCAGTTTTATTTGTCACATGAGGTGAATTTTAGAAAACCAAACAACAATATTTATGAATTTGTTTTAAAAAGCAATAACTTAATTGCAGAAGAAACACTTTTTATAGACGATACAAAAGAAAATACAGAAGCTGCTAAGTCTTTAGGAATTCAGGTTTGGCATTTAATACCTGGAAAAGATGATGTTTTAGAACTGTTTACTAAAAACCAACTATAATTTGATTTTCCTTCTTTTAAGTATACTGTTTTCTACAGGTTTATTTGTTATTTTTAAATATTTCGGTATTTATAAAATAGATGTTTTAAAAGCTATTTTTATAAACTATATAGTCGCTTTTTCTATGGGTTTTTTGTTAGCAGAAAGGCAAATACCTATTTCAGAAATTTATTTAGAACCTTGGTTTTCTAGTGCTTTAGTTCTAGGGGCTTTGTTTATTGGAATATTTTTTGTGATGGCAATGACGTCTCAACAAAACGGAGTTTCCGTAGCTTCAATTGCAGGAAAAATGTCTGTAGTTATTCCTGTTTTATTTGGCATCATTTTATATAATGAATCGGTTACTTTCTTAAAAATTTCAGGAATTATAATCGCTTTAGTAGCTGTGTATTTAGCTTCTGTAAAAGAAGATAAATCAGAGAAAAAAGGGAATTTACTATTTCCCATTCTATTGTTTTTAGGATCTGGAACGATTGATACACTTATAAAATATGTACAAGTAAATCATGTTGCAGACGAAGATGTTTCTATATTTTCAGGT
Source organism: Polaribacter sp. ALD11 (assembly GCF_002831685.1). Classification (NCBI taxonomy): domain Bacteria; kingdom Pseudomonadati; phylum Bacteroidota; class Flavobacteriia; order Flavobacteriales; family Flavobacteriaceae; genus Polaribacter; species Polaribacter sp. ALD11. The sequence goes on from NZ_CP025119.1 coordinate 3,565,514, forward strand.
AGTTTATTTGGTATTGCTGCCATTTTTGGTTTTATAATTTTAGTAATGAAATCGATAAAAAAAAGAACGCCTTTCGGACTTAAAAACATCATTGCAGGTATCATTCTAGGAGTTCCAAATTACTATTCAATCATCTTTATAATTAAGGCTTTACAAAACAATGCTTTTGAAAGCTCGACGCTGTTTACTATTAATAATGTAGCAATTGTTATTGCATCAACTTTGGTTGGTTTGTTCTTATTTAAGGAGAAATTTAGCATAAAAAATAAAATAGGCGTTGCATTGGCTATCTTAGGAATTGTATTGGTTACGATTGCTTAAATACGTATTTAAAATTATTTTATAAAGCTGCACTTATAATTCTATTTGTTTCAAAGCTTTATAAATCTATATTTTCTATGTATCTATGTGCTCGGTTTTTAATGAGAATTTTAAATTGATAAAAATTATTTAATAGTATTCAAAGTAAAAAATGGAAGACGTTTATAAAACAATAGAAAAACCATCTGAAGAAACTCTTTTTAAAGAAAAAGGAAGTAAGTTTTTTGGATACACTTTTCCTGTTTTATCTGAAGATGATGTAAAAGAGTGTATAGAAGAACTTCGTAAAAAACACCATGCTGCACGTCATTTTTGTTATGCATATCAATTAGGAATTGAGAAAACTAGATTTAGAGCTAATGATGATGGTGAGCCAAATAATTCTGCAGGAATGCCAATTTATGGTCAAATTCAGTCTTTTGAAGTAACCAATATTTTAATTGTATCTGTTCGGTATTTTGGAGGAACAAAATTAGGTGTTGGCGGACTAATTTCAGCATATAAAACTTCTGCTCAAATGGCATTAGAAGCTTCTGATATTTTAGAAAAGACTATTAACGTTCAGTATAAACTGATTTTTAATTACGATTTGATGAATCCTGTAATGAGAATTGTCAAAGAGAAAAATATAGATATTGTGAGTCAGAAGTTAGAAATGGATTGTCAATATATCATTTCTGTAAGAAAAAATGATGCCGATTCAATTTTTACAATTTTTGATAACTTGTATAAGGTTGAAGTGAAGGTTTTGGAGTAGTAATTTGAATTCTTTTTGTTAAAGGTTTTAAAATATGGGTTTACAATCAAGAAAAACGAATTACAGCTATTTTGATATCAAAAAATATAAATTGATTTATTCTTTAGGGAAATAAAAAGGTTTTATCAAAATTTTATATTTCTTCTCTAAAAGCCTAAACTTTCTAATAAGTAATCAGGACAACGAGTTGGTTTCATCGTTTTAGAATTCATAAAAGCCAAAACAGAATTTCCGGTACAAATCAATTCATCTTTCTGATTTTTGATTTCATAATCAAATTCAATCTTTACCATTGGTTTCTTTTTTAAGAAAGTATGTATGGTTAAAACGTCGTCATATAACGCAGATTTTATAAAATTAAAACGTATCGAAATTACAGGAAGCATTATTCCACTCAATTCCATATCTTTGTAAGTGACACCTAAAGAACGCAACCATTCTGTTCTTCCTAATTCGAAAAATTGAGCGTAGTTGCCGTGATAAACAACGCCCATTTGGTCGGTTTCAGAGTATCTAATTCTAGTTTTTGTTGATGATTTTTTCAATTAATATAGATAAAATTTATTTCAGCATTTTACGCAAAAAATAGTTAATAATCAATAGCAAATTGATTTTTTTATACTGAATTTTATTCACACTTTTGTATAACCTAAAAAAGCAGGTTAAATTCTCTTTTTTTACCATATTTAATAACTCTATAAAGTACCCACAACAACAA